>DAOVVG010000229.1 GCA_030632175.1 Gammaproteobacteria bacterium | reverse complement strand
GAGCAGGCCCGTGCCCGTGGTGCGAATATCTACGCCGAAATTTCAGGTTTTGGTATGAGTGGCGATGCTTTCCATATGACACAGCCTTCCGAGGGCGGGGAGGGACCCGCTCAATGTATGGACGCTGCGCTGGCTGATGCCGGACTGAACCATGCGGATGTTGACTATATCAATGCTCACGGCACCTCGACGCCGGCCGGTGATATTGCCGAGACACTGGCAATCAAGCGCTCGTTTGGTGAACTGGCCGGTCAGGTAGCTATCAGCTCGACAAAATCCATGACAGGGCATTTGCTGGGTGCGGCCGGTGGTATTGAAGCCATATTTACCTTGCTGGCCATTCGTGACCAGGTTGCTCCGCCAACCATCAACCTTGAGAACCCTGATCCACAGTGCGATCTGGACTATGTGCCCAACACCGCGCGTGAGATGAAAATCTCAACAGCGATATCGAATTCCTTCGGGTTCGGTGGCACCAACGGGACGCTGGTTTTTCACCGGTTAAGTTAGCCCGCATTTCTCACGGGATTGACGAGTCCTCGCTTGATCTTTGAATCCACAGAAAGCTTTCTTCGGTCGGAAATACGCTCTGTGTTCCGCTGCTTCATAAAATTCCCTGTGAACCCGGATCTCTGCGCGATTACCTCGCCACACTGTGAAAAATACGGGTCAGCCTGCACATGTCCTGCGTGATGCTGACGCCGGCAGCAATCGTCAGGACTGTCGACAGCACCTTTAATCCGGTTGACCTGCACCGGCTGAATCCTTCCCGCTATCCACACCTTCTGAAAAGTACCGCGCAGGGCCGTTATGACATTCTGTTTGCCTTTCCCGGCGCCAGCCTGGTGCTTGATGCGGATGGCAGCCTGACAGTACCCGATACGGTGGCTGCGTCCGACAATGATTTCCTGAGGACCTTTGATAACTGGTGGGACATGGATCGGGTAGCAGAGTCTGTCGGCGAGGGGTTGCCCTTTACCGGTGGCTGGTTTGTCTACCTTGGATATGAACTGGTCGCGCAGATAGAAACCTGCCTGCGCCTGCCTGCGGCTGACAACCTGTTACCGACAGCCATCGCAACACGCTTTGCAACGGCAGTTATTGTTGATCACGAATCAGGCATCAGCTGCATTGTGGGTGAGGCCGGTGAGGATGATGCGGTGGCCGCCATCGCGGCAGATATAGCTGCTTTGCCGGCTGCGGTTAACCGTTCAGGGGCCGGGCTGAAAGTGGCCTCGGTCAGCGAAGCAGAGCCACAGCAGTATCTTGATGCGGTGGCACGCATTCATGAATATATCCGCGAAGGTGATGTGTTTCAGGTCAATCTGTCACGGCAGTGGGATATTCAACTGCAGCAGGCAGTGGCCTCCGATCTGCTTTTTGACCGCCTCGGTGAACATAATCCATCACCGTTCAGCGGACTGGCCAGTTGGGAGAATGTGGCAATTATCAGTTCTTCTCCGGAGCGGCTGGTTGCCGTTCGCGATGGCATGGTCGAGACACGTCCTATCGCCGGTACCCGCCCGCGCAGTGATTCAATGCAGGCGGACGCGGCCTATTCAGAGGAGTTGCTGGCACACCCGAAGGAACGTGCAGAACACATCATGTTGATTGACCTTGAGCGTAACGACCTGGGCAGGCTCTGTGTCCCCGGTACGATTGAGGTCAATGAACTGATGGTGCTGGAATCCTACGCCCACGTACACCATATCGTCTCCAATGTGCGGGGGCGCTTGCGCGAGGATATATCTCCGGGTGAGGTGATACGCGCTGTCTTCCCGGGCGGCACCATTACCGGCTGTCCCAAGGTGCGCTGCATGGAGATTATTGCCGAGCTGGAGCAGCAGGGGCGTGGTGCCTATACCGGCTCGATGGGCTATATCAACCGTGACGGCAGCATGGACCTGAACATACTGATACGCAGCATGGTCAGCCGTGGTGAACACCTGCAATTTCGTGCCGGTGCCGGTATTGTCGCTGACTCTGATGCCCTGGCTGAACTGGACGAGACCCGTGCCAAGGCGCGCGGTCTGCTGCGTGCTGTGGGGCTGGAAGACGCATGATCAGGGTAATGATCAACGGAAGAACGACGGATTGTTTGACATCAGCCGATCGCGGCCTGCTCTACGGTGATGGTCTGTTTGAGACGATTGCGGTGAAGGATGGTGTGGTGTGTCACTGGCAACAACACCTGCAACGCCTGCAGGCAGGCTGTGCCCGTCTGGGGATTGAGCCTGTTGATGAAGCGCTGCTGGCAGAAGAAAGCCGGCAGCTTGTCGAGGGGGTCGGCAGGGCTGTTCTGAAGATTATTATTACACGCGGCAGCGGCGGGCGTGGTTACCGGGTGCCCGGGCAGGCTGCGCCGACGCGTATTCTGCAGCTGCATGACTGGCCTGATTTTCCAGTTGCCTGTGCAGAGCACGGTGTAGCGGTGCGGGTGTGTCATACCAGGCTGGGACATAACCCGGCACTGGCAGGTATCAAGCACCTGAATCGTCTTGAACAGGTGCTGGCCCGGCAGGAATGGGACGATGCCGACATTATGGAAGGTCTGCTGCTGGATTCCGACGGCAACCTGGTGGAAGGCACCATGAGTAACCTCTTTCTGGTCAGGGACGGGGTGTTACAGACACCCGATCTGCACCGCTGCGGTGTTGCCGGTATTATGCGTACCCGGGTGCTGGAAATGGCAGATCAATTGTCCATCAGTGCAGACATCTGCCAGCTTGCAATAGAGGACCTGCATGCGGCCGGGGAAATATTTATCTGTAACAGCCTGATCGGTATCTGGCCGGTCATTGCGGTCGATGCCCGTGACTATGCAAAGGGAGCAATCACATCACGTTTACAGGGCTTGCTTGCTTCCTGTGCTGACGCTGATACTGACATCGACACTGACATCGACACAGGCACAGGCAGGCGCTGGCAGACATAGTGATGAACAACGATGAGTACTGACACAGAGAACAACAAGACGGCCGGGCGCTGGTTACAGCCGCTTATATTACTGGTACTGCTGGCGGTGCTTGTGGTGATCATTCTGCTGGGTCGATACCAGCAATTCGGTGATGCCGTGCTTGAACTTCCGGGTCAGGAGATGCTCTATACCGTGCCGCCCGGCAGCTCCCTGAACAAACTGGCCTACGATCTGCATGCTCGAAACATTATCGAGTATCCGCGCTTATTCATATTGCTGGGCCGTGAAAGTGATGCCTCCAGACGGCTGCAGGCGGGTGAGTACATTCTGCAACAGGGTCTGACGCCACGTACCTTGCTGGAGCAGCTGGTCGAAGGCAAGGTCAATCAATATGAATTGACCCTGATTGAAGGGCATACCTTCAGGGAAATGCTGGCGCGCATTTACGCCGATCCGGTGCTCACGCATACCCTGACCGATGAGACCGATGTCGGGATTATGGAAAAGCTGGGACAGCCGGGTCAGCATCCTGAAGGACGCTTTTTGCCGGATACCTATTATTTTACCCGCGGCATGACAGATGTGGATTTCCTCGCACGCGCCTGGCAGGCGATGAATGATCAGTTGACCATTGAATGGGAGGGGCGCGAAGAGGGTCTGCCATTCAAGACGCCGGACGAGGCGCTGATACTTGCGTCCATTGTTGAGAAGGAAACCGGGGCTGTAGAAGAGCGGCCTGTTATCGCGGGTGTGTTCGTACGGCGGCTGCAAAAGGGAATGCGCTTGCAGACAGATCCAACCGTTATTTACGGTATGGGTGAATCGTTTGACGGCAATATACGCAAACGCGACCTGCTGAAGGATACGCCCTATAACACCTATACCCGTGAGGGCCTGCCGCCGACGCCCATTGCCATGCCCGGCGCTGACGCGATTCATGCGGTGTTACATCCAGCCGGCGGCAAGAGCCTGTATTTTGTTGCGATGGGCGAGGGTAAACATTATTTCTCCAATACGCTGCAGCAGCACAACCTGGCCGTTGATAAGTTCCAGAAAAACAAAAAAGGCATCCAGCTGCCGCCATCAGGACAAGCACAATGAAAGGCAGGTTTATAACAGTAGAAGGTATCGAAGGCGTTGGTAAAACCACCAACATTGATTTTATTCACGCTCAGTTGCAGGCAGCTGGCAGGGATGTTGTTGTGACCCGCGAACCGGGTGGCACCCCGCTGGGTGAAGCGATCCGTGGCCTGTTGCTGGATCCTGCATACACCGGTATGGATTCCACCTGTGAATTACAGTTGATGTTTGCGGCGCGTGCCGAGCACCTTGCCAAGGTTGTCTGGCCGGCGCTGGAAAAGGGCGGTTTCGATGCCAAATTGATCGGCTATTTCACCTCCGACACGGGCGACCTGCACAGAATTGTCCATCTGTGGAAATATGACGACGACCAGGACCGGCGCAATCATTGGAAGGCGCTCTACG
>DAOVVG010000173.1 GCA_030632175.1 Gammaproteobacteria bacterium | reverse complement strand
GAGATGTAATACAAATAATTAATCGCGGACATGGTCTGCTCCTACACCCATAGATACACCTGTAGGAGCGGACCATGTCCGCGATTTTATTTTACACAACACATAAAAAAGCCCCGCTATTTACAGCGGGGCTTTTTGGTACTGCAGGGTAAGGCCGGCTTACATCATGCCGCCCATGCCACCCATACCGCCCATGCCACCCATGTCAGGCATAGCTGGAGCGCCGCCGCCATCCTTCTCAGGGGCATCACCGACCATGGCTTCCGTGGTAATGATCAGGCCGGCAACCGAGGCTGCATTCTGCAACGCGAAACGGGTGACCTTGGTAGGATCAAGAATACCCATCTCGATCATGTCACCGTATTCACCGTTGCCGGCATTGTAGCCGTAGTTACCACTGTTGCTGGCAACAGCATTCAGAATCACCGAGGGTTCTTCACCGGCATTTGCACAGATCTGGCGCAGCGGCTCTTCCATGGCACGTAAGGCAATCTGGATACCCATAGCCTGGTCATGGTTAGCGCCCTTGAGATCCTTTATGGCGTTCTTGGCACGAATCAGGGCAACACCACCACCCGGTACCACACCTTCTTCAACCGCGGCACGGGTTGAATGCAGGGCATCTTCCACGCGGGCTTTCTTTTCTTTCATTTCCATTTCCGTCGCCGCACCGACCTTGATCACGGCAACACCGCCGGCCAGCTTGGCCATACGTTCCTGCAGTTTCTCCTTGTCATAATCGGAGGTCGATTCTTCAGCCTGTGCACGGATCTGCTTGACGCGCGCCTCGATGTCTTCCTTGCGGCCGGCACCGTCGATAATCGTGGTGTTCTCTTTGGTTATGACAATACGCTTGGCTGTACCCATATCATCCAGGGTTGCCTTCTCCAGGGACAGGCCAACTTCTTCGGAAATAACCTGACCACCAGTGAGGAGAGCCAGATCCTGTAACATGGCCTTGCGGCGATCACCGAAACCCGGTGCCTTTACGGCACAGACCTTGACGATGCCACGGATGCTGTTGACCACCAGTGTGGCAAGGGCTTCACCTTCCACATCTTCAGCAATGATCAGCAGTGGCTTGCCGGCCTTGGCAACACCTTCCAGCACCGGCAGCATGTCGCGGATGTTGGAGATCTTCTTGTCATGGATCAGGATATAGGGATCTTCCAGTTCGGCAGACATGTTTTCCTGGTTATTGGCGAAATACGGCGACAGGTAGCCACGATCAAACTGCATACCTTCCACAACGTCCAGCTCATTCTCCAGGGAAGAACCTTCTTCTACCGTGATAACGCCTTCCTTGCCAACCTTTTCCATCGCCTCGGCGATGATGCCGCCAACGGATTCGTCGGAATTGGCAGAGATGGTACCGACCTGTGCAATTGCCTTGTTGTCGGTGCACGGTGCAGACAGCTCCTGCAACTGGTCGACAACCTGGGCAACGGCCTTTTTAATACCGCGTTTCAGGTCCATCGGGTTCATGCCGGCAGCGACGGCCTTCATGCCCTCGCGTACCATGGCCTGCGCCAGTACGGTCGCGGTGGTGGTGCCGTCACCCGCCACATCAGAGGTCTGGGAAGCAACTTCCTTGACCATCTGGGCACCCATGTTTTCAAACTTGTCTTCCAGTTCGATTTCCTTGGCGACAGAAACGCCGTCCTTGGTAATCGTTGGTGCCCCGAAGGCCTTGTCCAGCACCACGTTACGACCCTTGGGTCCCAGGGTTACCTTGACCGCGTTGGCCAGAACATTGACGCCCGCCACCATGCGTGAACGCGCATCATCTCCAAATTTTACTTCTTTTGCCGCCATGACAAATTCCTCTTAAATGCTTTCGTTAAATACAGTGGGTGCAATTACGCAGAAGCGCTCAGGCCTCAAGCACACCCATGATGTCTTCTTCACGCATCACCAGCAGATCATCACCGTTAACCTTGACCTCGGTGCCAGAATACTTGCCGAACAGGACTGTATCGCCTACTTTGACATCAAGCGGAACTATATCTCCACTTTCAAGACGCTTACCCTTTCCTGTTGCAATTATTTCTCCACGAGACGGCTTTTCTGCAGCCGAATCAGGGATAACTATCCCACCAGCTGAGGTAGCCTCTTCTTCCATGCGCTTCAAAATCACGCGATCCTGCAATGGACGAATATTCATATGTTCATCTCCTTCATACGGACTTTCACTTTTAGTGGACAAAACACGGCAAGCGCCAATTATTAGCACTCACCTCCTGTGAGTGCTAATAATAGCGTCGAATATGGCAGTGTCAAGGACTGCTGCACCACAAAAACAGGGCTTAAGGAGAGGCCTGTTAGCCCCGCCTCAATCGTCCTCGCGGTGAAATTCTCCTTCCAGAGTACGGGGTTGGCCGCCCTCAGGGGCCCTGCCGGGCGCGCCACCGGGCGTCACCACGGCAACCCGCTTCAATAACCAGAAGGCCAGCGCACGCCGCGTCAGCGGAACCAGGCAGGCAAAGCCCAGCAGGTCGGTAAGAAAACCCGGGGTCAACAGCAACAACGCGCCCACCAGCAGCAGTACACCCTCAAACATTTCTATGGCGGGCGCCTCACCACGCGCCATGGTTGCCTGCAGACGTTGTAGCGTTGCCAGTCCCTGGTAGCGCGCCAGTGCAGCACCGAGAACTGCGGTTAACACCACCAGCACCACTGTCGGGAAAGCGCCGATCACACCGCCAATCTTGATCAGCAGGTAAATCTCGACAAGTGGCACGAGCAGGAAAAGCAACAGCAGGACAGGAAACGGGTTCATGCGGCAAACATACCCGAATTACCCTGCCACTGACAGCATGGCACGCGTACTTATCCGGACAGGATCAAACCCGCACAGCACCACGAATCTGCCCCCGTTGTCTCACTTTTCACCCCGGAGTCGGGTATATTGAATCCATGCCCACTGATTTACGCATAGCCCTGTGTACCGTGCCGGACGAGACCACAGCCGGGCAGATTGCCGATACCCTGGTCTCTGAAAAACTGGCAGCCTGTGTCAATATTATTCCGTCAATCGTGTCCGTGTACCGCTGGAAGGATGCGGTCGAGCACAGCCAGGAACTATTATTGCTCATCAAGACCAGTGAATCCGTGTGGCCCATGCTGGAAGTACGAATACTGGAACTGCACCCGTACGAACTTCCGGAAATCATTACAGTCCCAATTCACACCGGACAAGCCGACTACACACAATGGATAAAAAACAACCTCATCACCTTATAACCGGTCTTTCCAGAATAACAGGGATGGCGCTGTTACTGTTCAGCACAGTAGCCGCTGCGATTGACCCGGCAGACAATTTCGAACAGGAACTGCTGGAGCCGGATCAGGCCTTTGCCTTCACCGCAACGGTAGTGGATGACTCAACACTGCAGGCCAGCTGGAAGATTGCTGACGGCTACTACATGTACCGTGAGCGCATTCGTTTCAGCAGCGAGACCCCCGGCGTCGAACTGGGTGAACCCTCGCTGCCGGCCGGTAAAATCAAGGACGACGAATTCTTCGGCAAGATTGCCACGTTCCGTAACCGGGTGACCGCCACCATACCGGTCACCCGCAGCACCAGTGCACCCGCCACTGTGCAGCTGAAAGCCGTGTCACAGGGCTGTGCCGACATCGGCGTCTGTTACCCGCCACACACCCAGCTGGCGCAACTCGAAATGCCCGCAGCAGCGCCGGCCGCGAGCAGCAACAACCAGACAACACTTCAAGCACTCAACGCGCTTGATGACAGTCTCGGCCTGGATGCCGGCGATGATGAATTTCTTGACCCGGACGTCGCATTCCAGGCCGACATCATTGTCGAGTCACCCACTTCGCTGGTGGTCCGCTGGATCATTGCGGAAGGCTACTACCTCTATCGCGACAAGCTCAGCATACAAATAAGCGGCAGTAACGGCGTGACTGCCGCTGCGGCTGAGATACCGGCCGGCGAAGTCAAACACGACGAGTTCTTTGGTGATGTCCAGGTCTTTCATAACGAGGTACAGGCACGGGTGCCGCTGGTACGCAGCTCCGGAAAAGCTGCCGACCTCAGTGTGCAACTCGGCTACCAGGGCTGCGCCGAGGCCGGCATTTGCTATCCTCCCATCAAGAAACAGATACCCGTCACACTGGCCGCTTACGATCCGGACAAACTGCAGGTGGCCACGATCACTCAACCCGCAGCCACCAACACCGGCAAAACTGCCACATCGCTGTCTTCCACCAATCAGGATGATTTTGCACAGGTGTTGCAGGACAGCAGCCTGTGGTGGGCCGTGCTGTTTTTCTTCGGTGCCGGGGTACTGCTGGCTTTCACCGCCTGTGTCTACCCGATGATTCCGATTCTCTCCAGCATCATCGTCGGCCAGGGACAGACCATTACCACGGGCAAGGCGTTCCTGCTCTCGCTGATCTATGTAGAAGCCGTGGCAGTCACCTATGCCGTGATTGGCGTGATTTCAGCGCAGCTCGGTGCCGGCGTACAGGCCTTCTTTCAGAACCCGTGGATACTGACTGCCTTCGCGCTGGTCTTTGTGGCACTGGCCCTGTCGATGTTCGGCTTTTACAGCCTGCAACTGCCCGCCTCCATGCAGGCCCGGCTCAGCGAAACCAGCAACCGCATGAAAGGCGGGACACTACTGGGCGTTGCCGTCATGGGTGTGCTGTCCGCACTGATCGTGGGACCCTGTGCCGGGCCGGTACTGATTGGCGCACTCGTCTATACCAGCCAGAGCGGTGATTACCTGACGGGCGCGCTGGCAATGTTTGCACTGGGTAACGGCATGGGCGCACCACTGCTGGTGATTGGCGCCTCCGGCGGCAAGCTGTTGCCCAAGGCAGGCGGCTGGATGGATACCGTCAAGGCGGTGTTTGGCGTCATCCTGCTGGGCGTCGCCATTGTCATGCTGGAACGCATCCTCCCCGGCCCGGTGACCCTGATCATGTGGGCGCTGCTGCTGATTGTGTCGGCCGTTTATATGCGCGCACTGGACCCGTTGCCTGAAGGCATATCCGGGTGGTACAAGCTCTGGAAGGGGCTGGGTATTGCCATGCTGATATACGGGATCCTGCTGATCGCCTGCGCCACCACCGGCGCGCACAATCCACTCGACCCCTTGCAAAAGATCAGATCCGGCATGGTCGTGGCCAAAGATGAGGGACGTACCTCACAGCATCTGCAGTTCCAGAGAATCAAGAGTATTGATGACTTTAACACTGCTGTTCAAAGCAGCATGGCCGCCGGCAAACCGGTAATGCTGGATTTCTATGCGGACTGGTGTACCTACTGCATCAAGATGGAGGAATACACCTTCCCGGATCCACGGGTACAGCAGGAACTTGCCAATACCACCTTGTTACAGGCCGACGTGACGAAAAATGATGCGACAGACCTTGCCCTGCTGAACCATTTTAATTTATTTGCGCCACCGGCCATCCTGTTTTTCGGTACGGAAGGTCAGGAGCGACGCGAACACCGACTGGTAGGTTTTCTGAAGGCAGATGACTTTCTGGAGCATTTGCAGAAGGCAATACCGGAATAAGCAGGTTTTTGTAGGAGCGGATCTCGTCCGCG
>DAOVVG010000204.1 GCA_030632175.1 Gammaproteobacteria bacterium | reverse complement strand
CTGTTCATACAATGAACGACGCACAAAAATTCCCTGGTCACCAGTGGCGATTGCGGTAAATAACGAACGCAGGTTCATCATGTGCGCTACACATTTCAGCGCAGGGTGCTGGTCTGACAACGAAATATCAAAATGCCCCCAATCTGCCCCGTCGTGCCCGAGTGCTTCGAGAATCAGGTGATCCGTATTATCCGGCACGCCGGTATCTGCATGCAGGAACCAGAAAACTGCACCATCGGCCGCTGCAGCACCGGCACGCATTTGCAGGGCTCGTCCGCACGGGGAATTGATGACCTTGTCGACAAGTGGCCGTGCCAGATCTGTCGTTTGGTCTGAACTGCCTCCATCGACCAGAATCACCTCATGCCCTCGCTGGCGCAGTGGCTGCAAGGCGCCACACAGCGTCTTGATGGTGCCCGCCTCGTTCAGGGCGGGAATGATAATTGACAATTTTTGCGTGTTAACAGCAGCCGCCACTTGTCGTTCCTGACGAAACTGATTGGCTGGAACCGCAACAACTGCTATCTGTCTCGCTGTCACCCTGTGCCGACAGATCAATGAATGCATCTTTAAAGGCGGGGTTCATCAACAGCCGGCGCGAAGCCTCTGAAACCTTTATACGCTGGCCACGCTGATAACTAGTGCCTTCCTCATCAACCACTGCAGCAAAGGGGCCGCGATAGATTATGGTCTGTTCGTCTGTCAGTCTGCTACCCGGGACCGGTTTAACGGCAGTCAGGGTTACCGAACGAAATTCAATGCCCGCGATGACCTGCCACGGTTTTGCATCCCACTTGTCATAGCAGACAGCGCCAAAACCGGCGGCTGCAAACTCGTCAAGAAATTCGTCTTCCTGAAATGCACCTGAGATACAACCGCTCCAGAGTTCGGGATCGTTCTTCATGTCATCCGCTATCGGCTTATCGCTGACAATATCGGAAATCGCAACACGCCCTCCCGGCTTGAGTACCCGGAAAATCTCCCTGATCATCAGTTGTTTTTCATGGTCCGCAACGAGGTTCAAAACGCAGTTCGAAATTACCAGGTCGACAGATTGATCCTGTACCAGTGGATTCTCGCGGCGCTGCCTTGCTTCCCATGCTTTTAGTTCTGAATAACCAGTGTGGCTGTTGACTGGATGTGACTTCAGATAATTACCCAGCGCATCGACACTTAAACCGAGGTCCTGGATATTACCCTTGACGAATCTGACGCGGTCACCACCAAGTTTATCCGCCATTTCAGGCTGGTATTTACGAGCGAGAGCCAGCATGTCGTCGTTCATGTCCACGCCGATAACCTGACCACGATTGCCGACAAGCTGGGCCGCCATATAACATACCTTGCCACCACCGGAGCCAAGGTCCAGCACGACGTCATCCTCCTGCACGTAACGGGAAGGATCGCCGCAGCCATAATCCTTCTCAATGATTTCGTCAGGCAGTATGGCCAGCAGGCCTGCATCATAGGACACCGGGCAGCACAATGATGCCTGCTGCTCCCTGGCCCCTTCAGAATATCTGTCAAGGACCGTTTCTTCTACATTCATGGACATCTGTTACTCCTGGTATTCAAACAAATCGATTAATTAAATGTAGTGTCATGATTCCAGTGCGCCACCACAGCCGGAACCCTGTCCGGCGGTGCAACCATAGCAATGGTCGGCGACCTGGATGTTATTGCCGCTGATATCCTCGCCGGTCAATTCAGAAATATGCAGTTTCTGTCGCGCATCAATCTGCAGGGGCATGTCCAGCATCTGGTTAAAGTCGCAGTCATAAACATAGCCTTGCCAGTCGACACTGATCAGGGAACGGCACATGACAGATGCCGTATTTTCGTCGTTGTGGGCGCCCCTGAGCAATACCATGTAATCATCAAATTCACCCCGACTGATCAGGGTGCTGCCAAAGCGCTTGATCGGCATATTGGTGAGCGTCCGCAACTGATTGAAGCGAATGCCATACTGTTCAGCCAGATGCTGCTTGTAGGCGTGCTCGAGCGCTAGCTGCGGTGGTGGAAGGCTTGCCCCCTGCGGATTAAAGACCAGGTCCAGCTCCAGGCCTGAACCCTGCTCCGCATAACCCAGGCTGTTCAGCAGGCGCAAGGCCTCAAGGCTTGTTTCAAAGACCCCGTTACCACGTTGTTTATCTACATTATCTTTTATATAACAAGGTAATGAAGCTACTACTTTAACCTTGTTCTCGGCAAGAAACCGGGCTGTGTCTTCCTGTCCCGGCTCAAACAGGACGGTCAGATTGCAGCGGTCAATCACCTGTATATCGCGCAGGCGGGCGGCCGTGACAATTGATCTGAACAGCGGATTCAATTCTGGCGCGCCTCCGGTCAGATCGAGCGTCCTGACCGTCGAGGCGTCTATAAACTCAAACAATGCATCCGCTGTCGCCCGGTCCATCAACTCGGTGCGTTTCGGCCCGGCATTGACGTGGCAATGCAGGCAGGACTGGTTACATAAATAACCAAGGTTAACCTGCATGACTTCCAGCGTGGCGCGTTTAATAGCAGGGAAATCGCTGTGGATCAGTACTGGCAGGGTCGCATGCATGGAAAGATTCCGGTGTCAGTCAATTCAGGGTAACAGGCGGTTTAACAGCCAGACCAGCAAGCGAACCCTTTTCGATTGTAATAAGCCGGCATAGCTTTTATTAATCGCGCGTCGATGTATTTGAGCATAGGTTGGATAGGCATGGACCAGTCTGGAGATTGTTTTCACCTTTGCATTGACCTGCATGGCCAGCGCAAGTTCATGAACCAGTTCACCCGCATGTGCGCCAATCAGGCTTGCCCCGAGGATGCGGCCCTTGCTGACCAGAATTCGGATAATTCCCGAGAGGGCATCATCCGTGATGGCACGATCAATGTCTGCCATGGGGAACTCGGTTACATGATACTTGATCCCCTGCGCCTGTGCCTGGCTCTCGGTGATGCCCACTGAGGCCACTTCCGGGTCTGAATAGACTACTCGTGGAATAACCCGGTAATCTGTTTTTGCGGGAACCCGAAACATGACGTTGGCGAGTACGATGCCTGCCTGGTATTCAGCCGTGTGTGTAAACTGATAGTGCCCGCAAACATCACCCACTGCGTAGATGTGTTTTTGTGTTGTGCGCAGGCGTCGGTCCACAGTAATGCCCTTGCGGGTATATTCAATGCCCGCCTCTTCAAGCCCCAGACCCTGCACAACCGGTATTCTTCCGGTAGCCACAAGAATGCGGTCGCAGTCGACCGTCATGTGGTTGGACAGTTTTAACTGCCGGGCATCCCCCTCCCGGTGTATGCCCGCCACCTGCACGCCTGTAATGACCTGTATACCCTCTTTCTCCAGCGCCGCCTGCAGATGTTGTGAGATGACCTCATCTTCATTAACCAGCAACCTGTCTGCCATTTCAATAATGGTTACCCGGCTGCCAAAACGCGCAAACGCCTGAGCCAGTTCCACACCAATCGGCCCACCGCCGATGACGGCAAGATGATCCGGCAGCGAGCGGCGTCTGAAGATGCTTTCATTGGTATCAAATCCGGCCTGTTCCAGCAGCGGTACAGGCGGGATAGATGGCATGGAGCCGGTTGCAATAACAAATCGCTTGCCGGTAATTGTTTCTCCATTAACAGCGACTTCATGCTTGCTGATAAATTGCGCTCCGCCGAACCGCACATCACATCCATAGCTGCGAAAACGTTCCGGGTCATCATGCACCTGGATTGTTTCCCTGACGCGATTCACATGGTCTATCGCCTTGCCAAAGTCAATATCAGGCATCGTCGACAACAGCCCTTCTGCAGCCCCCATCCTTGCGGCGTGCGCTATACGGGCCATATGAATGAGAGCCTTGCTCGGCACGCACCCCGAGTGCAGACAATCTCCGCCAAGCAGCGATGACTTTTCTATGAGTGTGACCTTGAGGCCTGCCTGTGCAGCCACACTTGCCACTACCAGCCCGCCGGGGCCGCCGCCGATAACGACCAGATCCTGCCTCTTTGTCATGTTTGTTTCCTTCGCATTCGCAGCAGAATGCGTGATGCAAATGCAATGGTTGCTATGACAGCAAGTGCCAGCAATGCTTTTTGGATAAAGTCTTCGCCACCGCTGGCTACTTCCCGGCCGGCATAGCCAAGATAGGTATACGCAGCGCCAGCAGGTGCCATAAAAATAAACGAGGTGATGATGTAATGTGAAAGGCGAAGCCTGGTCAGTCCCAGTGCATAGTTCAGCAGGTTGAACGGAAACAGCGGCACCAGCCGGACGAACGCGACAAAACGCCAGCCCTCCTCCTCGACCCCTTCCACCAGTTGTCGCAGCCGGTTGCCGGCGCGTTGTGCGACCCAGTCATAGGCAATATAGCGGGCGGTCAAAAAAGCGAGCGTGGCCCCGAGAGTAGCCCCGACAAGATTATAGAGTGTTCCGTATCCCGGCCCGAACAGCACCCCCCCTGCCAGCGTAAACAGCAAGCCGGGCAGAAAAAAGACAGTGGCAATGGCGTAACAGGCCATAAAGACCAGCGGTGCATACCAGCCGAGAGCGCTGACCCGGTCCGTCAGCCATTCCACGGAAAGCTGATCACGCATCAGGATAGCTGCGACGATGCCAGCTGAGATAATTAACAGCAAAATGACACGTCGGCGTGCTTCAGGACTCATTATCTTCATCCCACTTGCGACTGTTTATTGCATATTCCGTAACCTTTCCCTGAAAAGGCATCAGCAAGAGCCGGTGCAGGGGTATACATTGTGCGCTGTCACGAAACGTGTCTATGCCAATCACCATGTTCTCATGCCCGTCATCCGGTTGCGCCCGGTAGGTGCCG
>DAOVVG010000070.1 GCA_030632175.1 Gammaproteobacteria bacterium | reverse complement strand
GGTGTTTCCTTCCTGTTTTCATCTGCTGATCTGGCCTTCACCTCGGACGCCCTGAACCATACCGGCTGGATTATCCCGGCTAATGAGAACTATAGCCCGGTTTCCAGTCAAAGCACCTACTGGTACAAACGCTCGTTGCGCTGGCGGTTCCTTGACTACTTCGAAAGGATGGTCATCCCGTGGTGGCAGGAACGTCACCCCGGAGATACCAAGGAAGACATCATTCAGAAGATCAGCCTGTTTGCCATCGAAGATTACCTGCGCAACAACCCGTCAGTCGGTGTCATGACCAATCAGGATGACATCATTCTGGGTCCTGGTGATATCGAGTACCTGCAGTCGACACTGGGTGAGCGTGCCAAGATTTACCCCACTGGTGGTCACTGCGGCAACATGGAATACAAGGAAAATGTTGCCTACATGCTCGACTTCTTTAACAATTAAACACACCAGCGAGAACACAAAATGATTATCTATTTTCGTCAATTACTTCTACCTCTCGCCATGATCGCCAGTGTGTGGTTTGCGGCAACATCACCCGCTTATGCAGCGGCTGATATCAGTGAAATGGGCGACATCAGCGAACTGCGCGACCCGCAGTACTATATCGACATCGAGGCACGGACCAATCCCCTGGACTTTCTCGATGTCTATGACCCGCTGGAACCGATGAACAAGCGCATCTATGCCTTCAATCGCCTGTTCGACGAGTATGTGTTTTTACCGGCATTGAGTGCTTACCGCTTTGTCTTCCCGCAGTTTGTCAGGAATCGCTTCCAGGACTTCTGGGCCAATATTGGCGAGATTCCCAATATCTATAATTCCCTGTTCCAGCTGAAGATCGAAAAGACCGCCGTCAGTTCCTGGCGTCTGATTTTGAATACGACCGTGGGTATTGGCGGCCTGTGGGATCCGGCTACCAAGTGGTTTGAAATCGAGCGTGCCAATGAAGACTTCGGACAGACGCTCGGTCACTGGGGTGTCGGCGCCGGACCTTTCCTGGTACTGCCGATTCTTGGCCCCAGCAATCTGCGCGACACCACCGGACTGGTCACTGACTACGTCGCCGAGCGGGAAATCGACTTTCTGGGCGTAAAGGAAGCGGAATCAAATGATGACACCGGCGGCTGGCTGCTGAAGGGTTTCGATGCCCTGAACCAGCGCGACATCCACCAGTTCCGCTACGGTATGCTGGGATCACCTTTCGAATACAACAAGGTGCGCTACCTGTTCAACCAGCAACGTGAACTGCTGATTGCTGAATAGGCACTCCGCAAATGATATAAAAAGGCCCGCGTGATGCGGGTCTTTTTTTGACCGGGAAAATCCATTACCTGTAGAACCTACTGAGCACTTAATGAGTGCGTCACGTTATTCCTTTACCCATCCTGCATTTGTGTACGATTATTTACAGGTTGGGTCAAGGCGCCTGGCGACGTACCCGACAGTGGCGACCGATTTACTTCGCAAGTTCAGCGCATCCTGCGTTCTACAGGCCTCGCGTGTGCAAAGCGTATCCTTATCGTGCGTTCCAGTCCGGATAGAGCGGTGACAAACTTTCCTGCCTGGCAGGACTCTCGCTCGCTACTGCTTCCAGTCCTTTACTAAAGACCTGCCACAAGGCCTCGCCCTGCCAGTTTGCCACGTCTGCCGCGTACAAGGCCTGCTCAAGACCGCGTATTTCTTCAACACCGGTAGTCAGTCGCTGTACAAGGCTACCGAGATTACGCGGCGGCTCATCCGGCCACCTCGCTTCAGCCCATTGCAACAATGCCCTGGCAGCAGCCTGTGAATCATGTTGCTGGCAGGCTTTTTCAAGCGCGTCTGCGGCTGCCTTGAGCTGCTGTCTTGCTGAAGCAACCGGGCTGCTCTTTACCTCCTCGCTGACTTGCCCTGATCGATGACGCCATACAATCCATAACAACACCGGTAGAAACAGGGCCAACGCGGCAAACAGCAGCTTCCAGAAATAGGCAAACTCACGCTGCTGTGCACCAGCCGCTACATCCGCCACCACGTCAGTCTGATCGACCTCGTCAACAACTGGCGGTGGTGCCTCACCTGTGCCACCCTCGGCTGCCAATACGTTAACTTCCCAGGCCGGCATCACGGCACTGCGCTGTTGCTGCGTGGCAGTGTCCCACCAGTCGACGCGAATCTCCGGAAGCGTTATGCGTCCTGTGGCAGTGGGCACATAAGCCACTGACTGTTGAGTGCTGCCATAGACCCATTCACCGTCCGTGCGTGTTGTATGTTCCGGTTTTTCCGGATACAAACGCATGCCTGTAGCTTCCGGCATGCTGATATCCGGCAAATGCGAAGACTCAAGACCTTTGGCTTCCAGTGTAATGGTTCGCGTCACCGGCTCACCCGCCCTGAACTCGGGCGGTCCGTCTGCCCAGCTGTCGTTAAGGACAAGTTGCTCGCTCGGCAACCAGTGCGTACCGGAATAGCTCACGGGGCGCGGCTTTACTTCCAGTGTAATCGCGTCACTGCGTAGCCGTATGCGTTTACCCGGACCACGCAGCATACGTTCACCAAAAAACCGGTTCATCATGGAACTCATATCGGATGACCGGCCACGCTGCAGTGGCTCACCCGACATTCTTCCGTTGAACACAACCGCTGGAATAACCAGTTTGCCACTTTGCTCCGGGAAAATGGCATAGCGCCGCTCCAGTACCTGGTACTGCTCACCATTAACCGTCGTTCTGAAGCGGTTGTCATCACCAAGCCGCTCTATCAGTGCATGTTCGATCTCAAGGCCGTCAAAACTGCCTTCCGCGAGAGCTTCACGATAAAACAGCCGCAAGGTGTAGTGAATTTGCTGCTGCACATAAACACTTCCATCTCCCGGCTCAACATGCGCTTTGACAAACACCGGCTGACCGGAACCGGCGGCAACAGCCGCAGGCTGGTTTTTTACCGACAACTGCAAAGGCTCGGTTTTGTCATTACCGACGCTGATGGCAGGCACCGTGATGGTGCCACTGTTTCTGGGTGCCAGTTCAACATGCCATTGGCGCTTGTCAGTCCGTCGTCCGTTTATAATTTGTGTCTGCTGGCTGTTGCGGGTCCCGAGTATCTCAAAGTCCTGCTGCAACACGGCAAGACCAGGCTCGCCATCATGGTTCCTGTCGCTCGTCTCAATGATCAGGGTAACCGTATCACCTTCATATATAGTATTTTGACCGAGCGTGGCGCTCACATCCGCCCACAGTGGCTGCGTTACCAGCAACAACATTAGAGACAGGACCAGGCCACCGCATCGCGGACGAGGTCCGCTCCTGCAGGATTCCTTTTTACTGCAGGGGCGCATTTCATGTGCGATAGTCGTTCGGAATATTTGCGAAACAGGTAATGCGAGAAATCCCCGGGGAAATCGCGGACGAGATCCGCTCCTACAGGTTTCCCTCTGGCTGTTGGAACTTCGCGGATGAGATCCGCTCCTGCAGGTGCATTTTTTACTGTAGGAGCGGACCTCGTCCGCGATAAATTTAACTGGATTCATAACCCTCACCACGCCTGCTGGTCAGCGCGAGCAGTACCTTCAGCCTGTTGGCGATACTGATACAAAAACTTGCGTCGCAGCAAACCACCGGGATCATCCGGAATGCGGCGTAGCCACTGCTCGGCGGCCTGTTGCTCTTCACTGTCCAGCGGATTGGCCCCGACAGTTTCGGTCCGCTGCCCATCCTGCTCCCCGGGACGCCCGGCTGACTGCTCGGTTGATGAACCCTCGCCTTCCGCATTGTTTTTCTCAGCCACATCAGCGGATTGTTGTTGCCCGTTGTCAGCGTCGTCCTGCTGTTGACCTGATTCGGCCGACGCATTCTCCTGCGCGTCGCCCTGCTCACCCGTCTCACCCTGGCTGCCGTCTTCAGCTTGCTGCTGCGCCTGCCCTGACTGGTTTTCCTGTTGCTCCCCTTGCTCGCCCTGCTGACCTTGTTGATTTTCCGGCGGCTGTTCACCCTGTTGGCCTTGATCCTGTTGCTGCTGCTCTTGTTGTTGCTGTAACAGTTTCTCGACCTCGGCCCTGTTGTGCTCGGCATCAGGCATTCCCGGCTGATTTCCCAGTGCACGGTCATAGGCGGCAATGGCTTCTTCATAACGACCCAGCTGCGCCAGCGCATTGCCCTGGTTGTAATCAGCATCCTGCCCCAAAGACTCGCCAAAGGCATCCAGCGCCTGTTCAAAATCACCGGCCTGGTAGGCGGCAGTGCCACGCAAACCCGGATCGTCAGCCAAGCGGGCCGCCTGTGCCGGGTCACCGCCCTGCAAGGCACGCGCTGCCTGTTGGTCCGGGCGCAACCACAGATCATCCCAGCCAGCTGCCATTGCCGGCCGGGGTGCAGAAATACCAACACTGACGGACACCAGTACCATCATCAACCAGCCACGCCGAAATGCCAGCGCAGCCAACGGCAGCAACAGCAAAATAATCAGGGCACCATGTGACCGCCAGGTATCCGTGGTGTGACCCGTGCTGGTTGTCACCTCATCGACACCCGGCGTATATGTCTGCAACAGGTATTTAATGTCTGCCTCATCACTGTTGATCGTGGCGTAACGGCCGCCACCGGCTGCGGCCAGTGACTGCAAGGCCTGCTTATCCAGTCCGGGCAGAACAACTTCATCACGGTTGTCACGCAGAAAACCACCGCCTGCCACGGGTATCGGTGCACCGGCTTCGGTACCGACGCCCAGTACCGATACACGATAACCGGTTTCTTTTAGTACTGCGGCCGCATCCAGTGCACGTTCATCCTCATAACCATCGGTGATCACGAGGATGTCTCCCCGCAATGCACCCGCCTGACGTAATAAATGACCTGCCTTCTGCAGGCCAAGATCAACACGACTACCCTGTGATGGCATCAGGCCGGGCTCCAGCGGACTCAGCAAGGCGCGGATGGTTTCACCATCATTGGTCAATGGCGTCACTGCAAAGGCATCCCCTGCAAACACCACCAGTGCAGTCTGTCCGTCCAGTTCCTGATCGAGGATATCTGCGACCTTGTAACGGGCGCGAACCAGACGCGATGGCTTCAGGTCCGGACTAAACATGGAATTTGACAAATCCAGCACCACCACACGCGCAGCCTCATTGCGAAATACGGGCTGCGGTTGTTGTTCCCACACCGGGTCAGCCAGCGCAACGACTCCCAGCAGCCAGCCACCCGCAAGTAACCACAGTGGCAGACGCGAAGCACGACTGTCCGGTCGGGTCAGCAGGTATGGCAACAGCCCGGCATCACAGACCCGGCGCCAGGCGTTGTCCTGCTCGCCCGGTTTGCGCAACGACCACAGCAAGGCCAGCAGGGGTAGCAGCGCCAGAAACCACAGTGGCTGCAGAAAATGGAACGTCTCAGGCACGACTACCCTCCTGACCCGGCACACTGTAGCGCCGTTTAACAAGCAGTCCGGTTGCACCCAGTGCGAGCAGCACAGTTAGCAGTAATGCTGCGCCGGCCGGCCACCTGTACAGTTCACGAACCGGGCGAAATGTCTCCGCATCCTGACTGACCGGCTCATACTCATCGAGCAGCTGGTATATCTCTTCAAGCCCGGCGATGTCCCGTGCCCGGAAGTATCGGCCACCGGTTTTTTCGGCAATCGCCAGCAGCGCCGGTTCATCAAGTTCATTATTTGCCACGCGGCGCTTCCCGAACAGCGTACGCACCACCCGCTCATCCGCACCGACACCAATGGTATAAATGCGCACACCCTCCATGGCAGCAATATCCGCTGCCTTTTGCGGATCGATAGTTCCGGCGGTATTGGCCCCGTCGGTCAACAATATAAGCACGCGGTTTTCCTGCGACTGGTCGCGCAGGCGCTTGACTGCAAGACCGATAGCATCACCGATAGCGGTACGTTTCCCTGCCAGTCCGATAGCTGCTTCCCGAAGCTGAATATTGGTGGTTTTTCGATCAAAGGTTAACGGTGTTTGCAGGTAAGCCTGGTCGCCGAACAGTATCAGGCCCAGCCGGTCACCCTCACGTCGCTCGATAAAATTACCGGCCACTATTTTCACCGCTGTCAGACGGCTGGCTACCTTGTCAACCAGCAACATGTCCTGTTCGTCCATGCTGCCGGAAATATCCACGGCCAGTAACAGGTCACGCCCGCTCACCGGCAACTGCATCGGTTCACCGATAAACTGGGGCCGCGCCGCTGCCAGCACCAGCAACAGCCAGGCAAGCGTAGCCAGCAGCATGCGCACGCCTGGTCGCGTCGCCCTGCCTTCGGCAACCGACGCATGCAAGGCCTGGTAAAAAGGCAGACGCAGGGCCTGACCACTGGCCGCCGGCGCACGCGGCAACAGCATGGCAACGAACAACGGCAGTGGCAAAACAGCAAACGCCAGCGGCAGTGCAAACTCGAGGCTCACGCGGCAACCTCCAGGTTGCCCCTGATCCAGAGGCGTACCAGCGACAATAATTCTTCTGTCGGCACCTCGTTAAGTGCAGGCTGGTAAGGGCCACTCTCCAGTACCTGGCCAACCCCGTTTTCAAAACCACCTGCGCCACCGGTCGCATCGAGAAAACGCAGCCAATCCGGTCCCGTTAACGAGGCAACCCGGTCACGCGCATAACGTCTGAGCGCCACACGCCGCAGTAAAGTAGAAACCCCGGTGATAAACTCCGGAATATTATCTTTTGAATAGCAATCACTTAGACGTTCTAGCTCAAGCATAATCTGGCGCTTTTGCTGAACCATGCGGTAGTGACGGTATGCCCACAACACCAATATCACCAGGGTAACCAGCAGCACTGCAGCCAACAACCACCAGCCCGGCGCGGGTGGCCAGAAGGTCGGTGGTGGCGCCGCATGAATATCACGCAGGTCGAGTGCGGCAGCCGCGTTCATGCCGCCGCTCCCGGCGAAAGACTTGCGTCCATGACCGGACGAGCGAGGCCCCGGCGGAGACTCTCTGCCACATCATCGGTAGTTGCTATGCGCTGCAGGTGGACGCCTGATTGTCGCATAAGCTCACGCACGGTCTGATGATGGTTCGCAAAATATTCCGCATAGGCATCGCGCCGCGCAGCTGAACGGGTATCGAGCAAGCCACTCTGCACGCCATCACTGATGGCATAACGACCGGCAACTGGTGGCTGCAGTTCAAGTGCATCGACCACCTGGCAGGCAACGATATCGTTATGTTGTCGCAGCGCCTGCAGGTGACGCCGGCTATCTTCATTGACGGCATAAAAGTCACTCAGGATAAACACCATGCTGCCGGGGCGTGCAACACGACGCAAACGCACCAGCGCGTCATTAAGGTGACCCTTTTCGTTGTACGAAGCATGGCCGGACATGGCTTGCCCGGGGTCAGTAGACTTCACCAGCTCCCGAATCAGTCGCAGCACCCCGCGCTGACCACCTTGTGGACGAATCTCATGGTGCCCGCCGTTAAACAGCAGAGCACCGATACGATCACCGTTTTGTATGGCGGCCCAGCCAATCAGTGCAGCCGCACGTGCAGCAATCACTGACTTGAAGGCACCCCGGGTCGCAAAGAACATGCCGGGCCCAAGGTCAATCATGACCACAACCGGTCGTTCACGTTCCTCCTGGTA
Source organism: Gammaproteobacteria bacterium (assembly GCA_030632175.1). Lineage (GTDB taxonomy): Bacteria > Pseudomonadota > Gammaproteobacteria > UBA9214 > UBA9214 > UBA9214. The sequence continues at coordinate 2,024 of DAOVVG010000070.1, read as the reverse complement.
GAGCTTGACGTGTGCGTGCCCGCTACGTGCAGTGACACGCCAGTCCATGCTGCGAATATCATCGCCCGGCTGGTAGATTCGCGATTCCAGGTAGTCCATACCACGGCCACGAAAGCGTGACGCATGCGCACCGGTAATGCCACTGCGTGCGGGTTGCCGACTGTCGAGGCGTAAATCACGTGCCTGCAGGCGGTAACGCACCAGTTCATCACTGGTAGCATGCACAATACCAGGGCTGGCACCGGACCCGGCTGACCGTTTGGGGTTAACTCTTTGTCTGAATGGGTTCCGTATGTTCATTGCCACTCAGGACACCGGCACGCGCCGGACGAGCTCGTGTATGACATCATCGGAAGTGAGTCCTTCTGCCTCGGCCTCGAACGACAACAGAATGCGATGCCTCAGGGTATCGAAAACAACCGCCTGTATATCTTCCGGGGACACATAGTCCCTTCCCTGCAACCAGGCCTGTGCACGTGCACAACGATCCAGCGCAATGGTGCCGCGCGGACTCGCACCGTAATTGATCCAGCGCGCAAGGTCTTCACCGTAAGGCGTGGGATTGCGCGAAGCCAGCAACAGCTGCACAAGGTATTCCTCCACGGCCGGGGACATATGCAACGACAGCACTTCCTGCTGCGCCTTGAAGATCTGCGCCTGCGTCAGCAAGACATTCTCGCTGTCGTCATTGAGCGCCTGCGAACGCGCCTGGTTACGGGCCAGTTCGAGAATTTCTTTTTCTGCTCCCGCATCCGGGTAACCGACACGCACGTGCATCAGAAAACGATCAAGCTGCGCTTCCGGCAAGGGGTAAGTGCCTTCCTGTTCAATCGGGTTCTGGGTTGCCATCACCAGGAACAGGCGTGGTAGCGTATAGGTACGCTGACCGACGGTGATCTGTCGTTCACCCATTGCTTCCAGTAGTGCCGACTGAACTTTTGCGGGTGCGCGATTGATTTCATCCGCCAGCACCAGGTTATGAAATATGGGGCCCTGCTGGAATTCAAACTCGCCGGTTTGTGGTCGGTACATCTCCGTTCCGGTGAGATCCCCCGGCAACAGGTCCGGCGTAAATTGCAGGCGGTGGAAATCCCCCTCAATACGCTTCGCCAGTTCCTTGATGGCCGTGGTTTTTGCAAGCCCCGGCGCACCCTCCACCAGCAAATGCCCGTCAGCCAGCAAGGCCACCAGTAAATGCTCTACCAGCGTTTGCTGTCCGATAATGCAGGTTTCCAGCTCGCTTCTGAGCTGGCCGAAGGCCTTCAGTGTATCGTCAGCACTGTCTTCAGTTTGCATAGCCATGTCCGTCATTGTTCAACTACCTCTCTCCTTTTTTCACCCCGCAATCAGTGGGGTAGCAGATAATTATAACGCGATATGATAATTGACGTTCCCCCTCAGAGACAGGCAGTCAATTCATTAGTTCCGGCCAACAGCCGTTGCGGTGACGAGCGGCCATAATCACGCGACGACCACCGGCCAGGCACCGGTCAAAAACAAACGGTGATGGGTATTTTTTCTATCGCAGAGCAACACAGACAGGCACGGAGCACTCAAGCAACAGACCTGGCGCCCTGTTAAGGCCGGCCATCGCCCCGATAAGTTTTATTGGCCCAGCTTTTCCAGCACTAGCTGCGCCACCCGTTCAGACGAGGCAGGATTCTGGCCTGTTATCAGGTTACCGTCGGTGACGGCATAACAGTGCCAGTCGTCGGCTTTAGAGTAATTTGCACCCCTTGCCTTTAACACGTCTTCAAGCAGGAAAGGCACAATGTCTGTGAGTTGAACCGCAGCCTCTTCGCTGTTGCTAAATCCGGTCAGGGATTTCCCCTTGACCAGGGCGCCGCCATCCGCCAGTTCGGCACTCTTGAGTACAGCAGGCGCATGGCATACGGCAGCAACCGGTTTTCCGGCTGCATACATCGATTCAATCAAGGCTATAGAGCGACGATCTTCCGCCAGGTCCCAGAGCGGTCCGTGTCCACCCGGATAAAACAACGCGTCGTAATCAGCTGCCTGGATAT
>DAOVVG010000092.1 GCA_030632175.1 Gammaproteobacteria bacterium | reverse complement strand
TCCAGCACATTGGGGCCAATTTCAGATATGTTCATTGTTTCAGTAACCGCTCCTGCAACTTGTAACGCATAATCTTCCCGGATGAGGTTTTAGGTAGTTGATCAACAAATTCAACCAGCTTCGGAATTTTATAACTGGCCAGATTCTTTCGGCAATGGGCCAGCACCGTGCGCCTGTCCAGCTCACTACCAGGCCCTGACACAATAACCGCCTTGATAATCTGCCCCAGCAATTCATCATCAATGCCAATCGCAGCCGCCTCATCAATCCCGTCCAGTTCCAGCAATACTTCTTCAATATCCCCCGGGCTTATACGGTGAGCACCTGACTTGATCATGTCGGACGACCGCCCAACCAGGTAGAAATAACCATCTTCATCCTGGTAGGCCAAATCACCGGTCTTGAGCCAGCCTTCGGCCAGGACGGTGGCGGTCATTTCGGGATCACTCCAGTAACCCTGCATTATATTATCGCCAGCTGCCCATATTTCTCCAGTTTCACCGGTTGGCATCAGTTCACCCTGCTCATTTCGAATCTCTAGTTTTACGCCCGAAACGGGTATGCCCACAGAACCCGCCTTCTCTTCAATTTTCTCCGGCGGCAGGTAGGAAAGGCGCGCACACGCCTCAGTCTGGCCGTACATTACAAAGAAGATAGCATTGGGTACCAGCTTGCACAATTGCCTGACACTGCCCGCGGACAAGGCACCACCTGCCTGTGTCAGGTAACGCAATGACGACAGGTCAAAATCATCCAGCCTGATGCGGTTCAACAGAAGACTGTAGGTCGATGGAACACCTGAAAATCCCGTCGCCTTCAGCTCAACCAGCCGCTCCATGACACGCCGGGGATACAGCATGCTGTTCTCCAGAATGATGCTGGCACCTGCCGCGAGGTGTGTGTGCAACACTGAATTTCCATAGGAATAATAGAATGGCAGTACATTCATTACCCTGTCCGTGTGATCAAGCTGCAGGTAATCAAGGATGGAACCAATGTTCGTACAGATGTTCCTGTGGCTCAACATGACACCCTTTGGGTGCCCGGTCGTACCGGAGGTATATATGATGGTTGCAAGATCGTCATCTGCAATCCTGTCCGGATTGTTCAGAAGACCCTGGTCATCCGCCAGAATTCCTGAAAGATCGGGATATTGGGCTGCGGCTGTATTTGTGCCAGATCCACGTACTTCCACAATAGCGATTTCAGTGGAAAGGTTTTGCAGTAGCGCTTCAAATTCCGGATGTGAGGCTTCTGCAAAAAGCCAGCCGGCTTCACTGTGCTTCAGCCAGTTCGACAGGTCACGCGCCCGGGTTGCGGTATTCAGGCTGACGACAACACCGCCTGCAGCCAGTATCCCGTAATAAACAGCAACATACTCGGCAGAATTCTGCACCAGGATGCCAACCCTGTCGCCCTGCTGCAGCCCCTGACGGCGCAGATACGCAGCAACCGATGCTGCCCGGCGAGACAGCTGCTGGTAGCTAACGCAGGATTCACCCTGAATGATCGCCTCCCGTTCAGGAAAGCGTTTTGTGGAATCAATCAACAGCCCACATAGCGTAGCTGTCATTATGAAGCTTTCAAGCCCTGCTTGTGTTGTACGAAAACGACCAGGCTTTCAACTGAATCCAGGTTCTCAGGGATCATCTCTTCATCCTCAACCTTGATCCCGTATTCATCTTCGATGAAATAGATCACTTCGAGTATGCCGGTTGAATCCAGGATACCTTTCTCAAGAAATGAATCACTGTCTGATAACTGGGAATCGTCATCCGTAAAAAGATAATTTTCCAAAATATATGTTTTGATATCCTGCTTGATACTCATCAATCTACCTCGGTAAAAGCCTTGTTCCCGGAATGCGCGAATTTCAGGCGTGGTTAAGTATATTGCTCTCGAAGTCTTCGATAAACAGCCGGTGCCAGATCTGCGTGGATAAAACGCCTGTAAATACCATGTTGTCCCTGGCACTGACCGCATTGCCGCGTTTGATCTTTTTAAGCAGCATCGACACCTTTTTGGAGTCAAAGTACCCGGACCTGTCAAGCGCATCCTCGCTGAGCGCTTCTTCTACATATTCCGGCGTGCTGCCTGTAAAGAATGAAGGTATATCGGGCGCCCGGTAAGGCTGCTTGAATCGTTCCAGAACAGACTTTGGCAGATATTTCGCCATTGTCTGTTTCAGCAGGTATTTTTCATTCAATACCTTCATTTTCAGCTTTGGCGGCAGACGATTGGCAAATTCTATCACCCGATGGTCAAGATACGGGAAGCGGCCTTCCACTGAATTCATCATAAGCATACGATCGCCCTGGGAACTCAGCAGATAACCGCCCATAAGCGATTTTGCCTCGATATATTGCGCCTTGTTAAAGGGGTGCCATTGATGGATTTGTTCCGGAAGGCTTGCGCGTATTGCATCAACAGCATCAGCTTTCAAACGTTCCCTTGACTCATCGGAATAAAACATTTTTATTTGTGACGTTGTTGTCCAGCGCGGAATATGGGAAAAACAGGGTGCAGCTGACTGTTCAAGGCCGGCACCAAAGAATGCCTGGACATAGGCCTTGCCGCGCCCCCCGGAAAGATCAAGATAGGGGTACAGCTTCTTCAGCAATAAAGGCCTGCATTCTGACTGAGGATAACGCGCCCAGAACTGCCGTATCTTGGCTTCCTTGAATATATCGTAGCCGCCAAATACCTCGTCTGCACCTTCACCGGTTAGTACAACCTTGTAGTTCTGTTCATGCACCAGGCCCGACAATTGCCCCATTGGCACAGGCGCCGTTCTCAATATGGCCGATTCAGTATGCCAGATGGTTTTTTCCAGCCTGGCCGCAATATCTTCATGCCTGCAGAGGATGCGCGTGTGTTCAGCCCCGAGATGATCAATGAGTTCTTGCTGATATCCGGATTCATCCAGGGAATCATCTTCAAAACCAATGGAAAATGTGCGTAACGGCACACCCCCGTAATGATGAATCAGGCAAGTCAGAATCGAGGAATCCAGCCCGCCTGACAAGTACGCTCCAACCGGCACATCTGCACGCAGACGAATCCGTGTTGCGTCAACCAGCAAGGCGTGCAATTCATCTGCCAACGCATCCTCGCCTGCAGCTTCATACTCCCCATGTTCCGGGAATTGCCAGTCCCAGTAACGGCGTGAAGTCAAACGACCGCGCTCATAGATGGCGATATGCCCGGGGGACAGCTCATGGACGCCTTCAAACAGGGTGTTTGGCGAGACCGGCGACCAGAATGTGAATATCTGGTCCAGTGCTGCAATATTCATTGCAGGTTTGCGGCCAATGCCGCATAACACCGATTTGATTTCAGAACCGAACACCAGGCGCTGGTCATCCTGCGAAAAAAAGAGTGGAACTATGCCTGCGCGATCACGCAGCAGCAGCAGCCGCTGTTTCTTCTTGTCCCATAATGCGATGGCAAACTGCCCGTTCAGATAGTTTACAAAGTCATCTCCATACTGCTCATACAAATGGACAATGACTTCTGTATCAGAGTGCGTGTAAAACACGTGCCCGTCATTCTGCAGCTGTTGACGTAATTCAATGTAATTGAATATTTCACCATTAAAGACAACCCACAAGGACCTGTCTTCATTATGAATGGGTTGCACACCCCCGGCGAGGTCAATAATGCTCAAGCGCGCATGGCCAAGGATTACGTCATCATCTTCGTATATTCCCCTGTCGTCTGGACCACGGTGACTAACCAGGGAAACCATGCGCTCCACAACAGCCCGTGAACCATCACGCCCGTCATGTTTATTCACGATACCGGCAATACCACACATGGCCTAGTTGCCACTCAGACAAATAGTCATTTCATTCCATGATCCCTGCACCACCATCAACAAGCAGCGAGAGACCAACAACACCTGACGCCGCATCCGAGCACAAAAATTGCGCGCTGTAAGCCACCTCATCAACAGTAACCAGCCTGCCAAGTGGTGTCCTTGCTTCAGCATCGGCCAGGCGCCGCTCACTATCCGGCAATGCATCCCATGCTTCCGTACGCACAGTCCCCGGCGTTAGAATATTTACACGTATCTTGCGCTCAGCCAGCTCGGCAGCCAGGTGCCGGGAATACGCTTCCAGGGCACCCTTGGATGCACCAACCAGGCCATATTCATGCACTGCCCTGGTAGCACCCTTCGATGATATGGCAATAATGCTGGAGCCTTCCTTAAAGTACGGGAGCAATAAATTCACCAGTGCGATATAGGCTTCTATATTCAGGGAAAACACCCACTTGATCTCCCTGGCGGTAAACTCACCGGCAGGTTTATGCACACCGGTAGCCGCACAATAAACCAGGCCCGACAACTCGATATCTTTTTCCTTGAGGTATGCGGATACTTTTTCCAGTCCGGCAGGCCTGGAAAGATCAGCGCAGAGGCAGTCTATCGCCAGTTCCTGCTCCCTTGCCAGATCCTGCAAGGACCCGGCTGCCTTCTTCCCGCGTACATAGATGGCGATAACATTTGCACCCGCCTGTGCAAACCGCAAGCTGATGGCCCTGCCAATACCACGGGTTCCCCCGGCTATAAGGAATGTCTTTCCAGAAAGACTGAAGGCGTCATTATTCGGCATGGTTTTGCCCATTTAGTGTAAAAATTTCAGGTGTTTCACTACCCGCAAATTTATCTTCTTTAATGAAGCTGAATAATAATTCTGCGGAACATATTTTATTATCGTTTACTTTTGCATGACACTTGACTGTTGCGTAATCCTGCTTGCTACTGTTTACCTCTGCATACAGGTGAATGCTTTGTCCCGGTTCCGCCCATTTACGAAAACTCGCCTCTTTAATTTTAAGCAGCACCGGATAGCCGCGTTCCATGTTTTCTGCATACAGGCATTTACCGCTCGCCTGGGCCATCATTTCAGTAAGCAATACCCCGGGAACAACAGGAAAACCCGGGAAATGATCCTGGAACAGTTCTTCCGAGGGCGAAATTACCTTGATTGCCTCGATGCTCTTTCCTGGAACCAGGTCCAGGATTCTGTCTACCATTAAAAATCTCATTGAATCGCCCTGGATACCTGCTTGCCTGAAAAAAATTGATACAACATACAGATTTTGAGCCAGTGCAACAATATCCGGGTGACATCAAGTCACCTGGTGAAATACATAGCGTTGCTGACCTTGAGAATCCCTCCAGGCAGGCCAGACGTCACATATTTAAATATGTCCAATAGAAGCGTTTTGGGATACAATTTCACGGATTTTAGTGTGGTTTAGTAACCCGAAGCCCCTGATCCCGATTTTATTCCGACATTACCTGTAAAGTACTTTGGAATCAGGGTCGTTACAACAACAAGCGCAGGGCCGGTTCTGGTGCTATCGAAAACGGTCGCGCTTCCTTAAGCCCCGTCCCACCGGAAACGGCAACGATACCGGGGCAATGAAAACTGACACGGGTAAACACATGGACTCATTCAATATAAAGCGCTCTCTAACAGGCATTTTATTACTGCTCGCCTTTTCCCTGGCAGGGTGCGGCGGTTCAGGCTCAACCCGGATTGCGGCTACGGGCGGGGCCACACTATCGGCCACCGGCGCGGACTGTGACAGTTTTCCCGCAGGCATCAATCAATATTTCATAGCACCCAACGGCGATGACGACGGGGGCAGGAGCAGTTGCAGCGAGGTCGCACCCTGCAAGACCTTCAAGCAAGCCGTCTCCATGCTAACGGCCGGCGATGAACTGGTCCTCAAGAACGGCTACTACTCGCTCAGCGAGAACGGCACCCTTAACCTGTTCGACGACAATGGCAATGGCATCCCGCTCTCCGGCCAGATGCCCTCAGGAACCAGCACACAAATCCCTACCATCGTCAGGGCCGAAAACCCCGGCCAGGTCAGTATCGAGGGCAGCCTCCGCCTCGGCCTGACCTTCGACAAGGTCCAGTACATCTTTGTCTGTGGCCTAACCTTTCATGGTGGCGGCAGCATCTACAACGGTGATTTCATCGCCATCAAAAACAGCGGCTTTGAAGGCGGCTTTGGTATCGGCACGATCGACCACGATCAGGGCAACACCTATAACCTGGTCGAGGATGTCTGGCTCTGGGGCGAAAATATCCGCAGCCTGGGCTCAACGTACCGCTCCCATCACAACACCTGGCGGCGCGTGCTGCTGCGCGGCGATGGTTGCGACCAGGACTGGTGTGGAGACAGCAGCGGCAACTTCAGCCCTGGAATCACCGTATATAACTCACACGATACGACACTGGAAAACGTAATCGTTATAGACAGAATACTGGGTGCAAATCCTTATGGTTATGCTGATTTTTCTACGGCACAACATGACTCGAACCAGGCGCCACAGCCCGAAGGCGAATTACTGGGCCGAAACAGCTGGCTTGGCTGCATGTCCCTCAACTCTGAAGATATCTCGTTGCAGTTCGAAGCAGACGCGGTAGAGGATATCGGCGCGACTTATACGATCAGGGATTTTGTATCCCTGAAAAATACTGGCGAATCGGGCACTGGCGGCTTCTGGATTGACGGCGCCAACCGGCCTTATCCCGGCGTCTCTGTAATCGACGCAGACCGTGTAAACGTTTACCCCACGGCAGGCAGCGAGGCGAACACACTTTATATTGGCTGCACCGAAGATGACCCGAGTGATCCAGCAACAGACGACCCACCCACCTGTGGCGGCGTGCATACGCTGGTGGATATGAACTTCGGAGCTTATGCTGTCAGGCCTGCGGATTTAATACCACAAGTTCAATACGGCACCAGTGAGCCACTCTGGCCGTGGCCGAACGAAGACCGCATCAAGGCTGAAATGTGCCCGTCTGTATCCCGTGGCTTTTGCGGCTACAACGGCACGATCTCCGAGTATGTAAATCTTTTTGATGCCTGACCCCGGGTGGTAATACCCTGATCGCATCACGCGTAAGCAGCCTTTGCCGGTAATGCAGGCAAAACCCCACATTGCGGACAGGGTTTTTACCCGCCTCCACCTGCCGAAGGCCTGACCACACAGATCCTGCCTGCTTTTCTGGTAGACTACCCTCCTTTGTTTACGCCAGATCCGGCGCGCCCGTGCATGTCTGCTGCGGTCCATTTTTCAATGAGACAAGAGTGAAATTTTACCGCCCTAAATCCATATTACGACTGATCCTGGTCGGATTCTCCCTGGTGGCATTACCACTCATCGCTGCACTGGTGGTCGCAACCGTTTCGGTTGACCGACTGATGAGTCATAGCCAGCGCACCCTGTTTCAAAGCGTACTGATAACCCAGAGCAGCCAGGTGCTGGTTGAGGCAATCACCGCCATGGAACGCAATGCCAGTCAGTACCAGGTGCTGGGTGATGATGTGCTGCTTGATGTCTACGAAGAGAATCATGCAAGATTTGTTGATACCGCGCGTTCACTGGAAACACTGGACCTGGAAGGTGAACAGCGGAACCTGCTCGAAGAACTGCGTATTTCTGAAGATGAAGTGCATTCCATTCTCGGGAACTACCCGCATGATGCGCCCGAGACTGCTGCAGTCCTGTCCCGGTTCGCAGGGCTTGCGCAAACAGCACAGGAGATCCTGGTCGACAACCAGGACCTGATCGCGCGGGGTGTTGAGGAGATACAGGGCAGGTCCAAAAATGTACAACGCACACTGGTTGTCCAGGCAGTCGCGCTGGTGCCGGCGGCCCTGTTTTTGACGGTATTCTTTGCCGTATTGATCGCCCGGCCAATCAAACAGGTAGACCAGGCAATACGCCGCCTCGGTGACGGGCAATTTCAGGAGAGCGTGAAGGTTACCGGTCCCCGCGACCTGGAACAACTGGGTGAACGCCTCGACTGGCTGCGCAACCGCCTGCTTGAGCTGGAGCAGGAAAAGACCAAGTTTCTGCAGCGTGTTTCCCATAATCTAAAAACCCCGTTGACCGCAATAAGAGAAGGGGCAGAGCTGCTTGATGACAAGGTGGTTGGCGAACTTAACGAGCAACAACGGGAAATAGCGGGAATTCTCAAGGATAGCAGCCTGCAGCTGCAAAAGCTGATCGAGAATTTGCTCGATTTCAGTATGATGCGTTCACGGGCTTCCAGCCTCTTCCGCAGCCGCGTGGAACTGAAGACCATCATTGAAAGCGTGCTCGAAGATCACAAGGTTGCCATGCTGTCACATAAACTGGATTTGCGGCTCTCCTTGCTGCCAATCAGCCTGGCTGGAGATAAAGAGAAATTGCGTACTGTGGTAGACAACCTGGTTTCCAACGCGATCAAATACTCACCGGAAGGCGCACCCCACTGGGTACTATAGACCCGGCGTGACAACCAGGCAGTCATATAGGTTGCCGACTCGGGGTCAGGCATCCCTCCGGCTGAACGTGAACGGATTTTTGAAGCCTTCTACCAGGGCGCGCCTG
>DAOVVG010000014.1 GCA_030632175.1 Gammaproteobacteria bacterium | reverse complement strand
TAATGATGCTGACAGAGACAGATAAACTGCCGGATGGTCTGCTGGAATGCACGGTAGAGTCACTCGGGGACGTACTGGGTGGTCCGACACTGATACACCTGCCGGGGCGTCGTCCGGAGCCGCTGTTTGTGACGGTGCTGGCGCACGGTAACGAGAGTACCGGCTTTTATGCGCTACAGGCGTTGCTGAAAAAACACCATGATCAGCAGTTGCCGCGCGCATTATCGGTTTTTATCGGTAATGTGGCTGCAGCGAGCCAGGGGCAACGCTTTCTGGACGGACAGGCTGACTATAACCGGGTCTGGCCGGGTACCGAGCAGGTGGATGTTCCTGAAGCCAAAATGATGCAACAGGTGGTGGATAGCCTGCGCGCGCGCAAGGCCTTTGCCAGTGTCGATATTCACAACAACACGGGCATCAACCCCCATTACGGTTGTATTAATCGTGTAGACAACCAGTTCTTGCATCTGGCCTCGCTGTTCAGTCGTACCGTGGTGTATTTCATTCGTCCACTGGGGGTGCAGTCAATGGCGATGTCCGGTGTTTGCCCCGCTGTGACCATTGAATGCGGCAAGCCTGATCACGAATATGGCATGGCGCATGCGCATGATTACATGGATGCCTGCCTGCATATGACCGAATTGCCACAGCATCCGGTGGCCTCCCATGATGTGGATCTGTTTCACACGGTTGCGATTGTAAAAATTCCGCAAGCTGTCAGCTTCGGCTTTGGCGACGAGGCCGTTGATCTGAAATTGTTGAACAACATTGATCATCTGAACTTCAGGGAGCTGCCGGCAGGAACAGGGCTGGGCCGGGTACGCCCCGGCGCTGAAGTCAGGCTGGAAGTCACGGACGATAACAACCAGTCGGTGCATGACCGCTATTTCAGCATTGAGGACAACATGCTGTTGACGGCGCGGCCGTTAATGCCGTCGATGTTTACCCTGGATGAAGTAATTATTCGCCAGGATTGCCTGGGTTACCTGATGGAAAGGCTGCTGCCGGATACCGGCTGACTGTTTGCCGTGGCATCCCGCTCGCCTCACTTATTACTGGCCCTGTCAGGGCATGGTTACGGACACCTGGCGCAGACTGCGCCGGTTGTTAACGCCCTGCGTGAGCAGATACCGGGGTTGCTACTCAGCGTTTGCGGCAGCCTGCCGCATGACGTGGTGGCTGCAAGAATTGCCGGAGATTTCCGTTACCGACCGGCAGAACTGGACCCGGTGCTGCGCATGTTGAATGCATGGGAAGTTGATGCGGCCGCATCAAGACAGGTCTACCGCACGTTTCATTGCAACTGGCAACAGGGTTTGCAGTCTGATATTGAGCTGCTGGAACAGTTGCAGCCTGATCTTGTACTGGCAGATATACCCTATCGAATGCTGTTGGCTGCCGCTGAACGTGAGATACCGGCGGTGGCTCTGTGCTCGCTGAACTGGGCGGCAATCTATGCAGCCTATTGCGAAGACAGTTCTGAAGACCGGCAGATTCTGAAGCAGATGACCAGGGCTTATCGCTCGGCACAAGTTTTTCTTTCCCCGACGCCGTCAATCTCCATGCCGGAACTGGATAATGTAACAACCATTGATCCCATTGCCCGAATGGGCTGTCGGCAGAAAGAGGTTTTGTTGCAACGTTGTGTTGCTGATACGGAACTACAGCCGGTGTTGGTTGCACTCGGTGGCATCACCACACAGTTACCTGTCGACAGCTGGCCTTGCATTAACGGTGTTGTCTGGATATTTACAGAGGCAATAGAGAGCCCACGTGCTGACCTGATCGATTTCGATTCGCTGGGCATGACATTTATTGATGTGCTGGCCTCGAGTGATGTGGTGTTAACCAAGCCCGGTTATGGCACCTATACAGAAGCCGTCTGCAACGGTGTGCCGGTGCTCACTATCGAACGACAGGACTGGCCGGAAACCGTCTTTCTGAATAACTGGGTACAGCAGCACGGTCATCTGGAAGTAATGACAGCCGAGCAGTTTTATTCGGGACGATTTGCGCACCTGGTTACCCGTTTGCTGGGCAAGCACACAGGCCCCGGTCTGGAGCCCGACGGCATTGGCCAGGCTGTCATGACGATCTGTTCGCTCCTTTGAGTGATCCGGGATATGCTCCTGAACTGGTTGTAGATTATTGATCAATAAGTAATTTTAGTAATTCCCGCGTGGTTCTGTTCCGGTCGCTGCCTGCGGCTGATTCTCAAGGTTTTTCAGATACTTGCCGATAGCTGGCCAATAACCATCCGCCGAAATGTCTGTGGTATGGCGAAGTGACCTGGAGAGCAAAGGGTATGAGCGTTTACCGCTTCCGTAATATGTCGATTCGAGCAAAGTTGACCATGCTGGTGGTCCTGACCAGCACCATCGTGCTGTTTCTTGCCTCCGGTGTGTTTATCGCCAACGACATTGTGAAAACCCGCACGGCCATGGTTGAGGACCTCACGGTGCTCGCAGATGTTATTGGGCGTAACAGCGCAGCCGCGCTGGCGTTTAATGATGAAGCTGCTGCCAGTGAAATACTCTCGGGGTTAAGCGCGCAGCCGCATGTGATCACTGCGGTGATTCGGAATGTAGAGGGTGATGTGCTTGCGAGTTACGGCAGCAGTATTACCGGTGCTGCCGCTGGTGACGGAATTGATGTCGGTATAAGTCCGGAACGGGTGTTGTCGGGCGAGGTGGAAGGTAATTATTATTTTCAGGAAGACAGCCTGGAGCTGTTTGCGCCGGTGACGCTGGGCGGTGACGCACTGGGCATCATCTATATAAGGTCTGATCTCAAGCAGATCTACGAAGAGTTGTTTCAGGATGTGCTGGTTGTCGGAGCAGTCTTTCTTGTATCAATCGTTATCGCATTCCTGCTGGGAGCGATGCTGCAAAAGGTAATTTCCGAACCGATTCTGCGACTGGCGAAAACGATGTCGAAGGTTAAATCGACCCAGGACTACAGTATCCGCGCAGACTGGGTCAGCTACGATGAACTGGGCATGTTGACCGATGGCTTTAACGACATGCTTAACCAGGTCAGGTTGCGTGACCGGGAGCTGAATGCAGCCAGGGAGTCAGCTGAAGAGGCAAGCAGCGCGAAGTCGCAGTTCCTGGCAAATATGAGTCATGAAATCCGCACACCCATGAACGGTGTGCTGGGTATGACCGAGCTGCTGATGGGTACCGATTTGACGCAACAGCAGCAGAAATTCTGCAGTACCGTACATAGATCAGGCAAGGCATTGCTGCATGTTATTAACGATATTCTTGATTTCTCCAGGGTCGAGGCCGGCAAGCTGGAGCTGGAGACAGTTGACTTCAATATGCGCGAGACGGTTGAAGAGGTCATGGAGTTGCTGGCAGAGAATGCACACCGAAAAGAAATTGAGCTGTTATTCGAGATTGATGTCGATACGCCGGAGTCGGTTGCGGGTGATCCCGGCCGGCTGCGTCAGATTCTGACCAACCTGGTGGGTAATGCCCTGAAATTCACCGAGAAGGGAGAAGTGTTCGTTCGTCTGGGTGTGCTTGAAGATAATGATGAGGGTCTGAAACTTCGTTTCGAGGTACGTGATACCGGTATTGGTATGACGGACGAAGCCTGTTCGAGGATTTTTGAGTCCTTCACACAGGCAGATGGTTCAACCACACGCCACTATGGTGGTAGCGGCCTCGGTCTGGCAATTTCCAAGCGACTGTCAGAAATGATGGGCGGCGAAATTGGTGTCGAGAGCGATCTTGGCAAGGGCTCAACGTTCTGGTTTAGCGTGGTTTTGCAGAAACGCACTGACGTAACCACCAGCAGGCGGACACGTGAACACCTGCGTGATTTGCGCATACTTATCGTTGATGACAACGAAACCAATTGTCAGATACTTGAACACCAGGCCGCCGCCTGGAGTATGCGGCATGCGACGGCTATGGGTGGCAAGCAGGCGCTTTCCATGTTGCAGACAGCATCCGACCAGGGTGATCCCTTTGATCTGGCTATCCTCGATATGCATATGCCGGGTATGGATGGCATGACACTGGCTCGCGCCATCAAGGGTGACCGGGTCTATGCGAATCTGCCGCTGGTGATGCTGACCTCGGTGGGCGGTTTTGGTGATGCCAGTATCGCCAGAAGCAGTGGCATCAGCCATTACCTGCAAAAGCCTGTGCGCCAGTCCGATCTCTATAATGCGCTGGTCAATACGGTGGATATTGTATCCGTGCAGACCGTTAAACAGACGCCACAGGAAAGCCAGACACTTTTTCCGGGCGTGAGGGTACTGCTGGCAGAAGACAACCCGGTTAACCAGGAGGTTGCCATCTCCATGCTGGAGATCCTGGGTTGCAGCTACGAACTTGCCGAGAATGGCAGGCAGGTCCTTGCGATACTTGATAACAGTCATTTCAATCTTGTCCTGATGGATTGTCAGATGCCCGGAATGGATGGTTTCGAGGCGGCTGCGGAGATACGCCGTCAGGAACAGGAGGAGCAGGGCGTTCATATTCCGATTATTGCCGTCACTGCCAATGCCATGGAGGGCGACCGGGAGCAGTGTATTGCCGTCGGAATGGATGATTATCTCAGCAAACCCTTCAGTCAGCTGCAACTGGCAGAGGTGCTGCGGCGGTGGTGTGAAGACAAGCCGTCAGCCGAAGTCGATCAGCCAATTGCCGGTGAGGGGCAGCCGGGCGACGCGGGTCAGCAAAAGGATGAGGACAGGGATGAACCGGCTATTAATCAGGCAGCGCTGGATAATATCCGGCAACTGCAACGACCGGGAAACCCGGACCTGCTACAGAAGATCGTCACGATTTACATGAATGATTCACCGGGTTTGCTGAACTCACTTCGGAAGGCAATTGATCAAAGCGATGCAGAACTGGTGCGCATGCATGCGCACCGTTTCAAGTCAGGCAGTGCTAATCTCGGTGCGCTGCGACTTGCCGAACTCTGCAGACAACTGGAGGAAATGGGGCGCAATAATGAACTGCAGGGCGCGCTAACCCTGCTCAGCAGGGTAGAGAACGAATTCAAGGCGGCTTCTGTCGCGCTGCAGCAGGAAAGCCTGGGCGGTGTGGCAAGTGGCTGATTGCGAAATGACGGAAACGCCACTGGTGCTGGTGGTTGATGATGACCCGATGATCCGGGTGCTGGTCACCGAAACCCTGCAGCAGATCGGCTTTGTTGTTGAAGAGGCGGAGAACGGCTGCGAAGCACTGGATTTTCTAAGGCGCTGTCAGCCGGATGTGGTGCTGATGGATGTGCTGATGCCGGAAATGGACGGCTTTCAGGCTTGCCAGGCATTCAGGGCGTTACCGCAGGGTCAACATGTGCCGGTGCTGATGATGACGGGCCTCGATGACATCGCATCTATTGACCATGCCTTTGAAGTCGGGGCAACCGATTTTATCACCAAGCCGCTGAACTATGCCATTCTGGGACACCGCGTACGTTACCTGCTCCGCACCATGCAAGCATTTGAAAGCGTGCGCGAGAGCAAGAAGGAAATACATCATCTCGCATTTTATGATTCCCTGACCAACTTGCCGAACAGACGCCTCTTTGGTGATCGCCTGCAACAGGCGGTGGAGTCGGCGCGTCGTAACAGTCACCTGATGGGCATACTGTTTATCGATATTGATAACTTCAAGCGTATCAATGATTCATTCGGACACAGCATTGGTGACAAGCTGCTGAGGACCGTTGCCAGTCAACTGGTGACTTGCCTGCGTCGCGGTGACTCGGTGAGTCGGGAACTGGATGACGAGAGTATTTCGGTCGCCCGTCTTGGCGGTGATGAGTTTACGGTGTTGTTAACACGTCTGGGGAAGGCAGAAGATGCCGCGCGCATTGCCAAGCGGATTATTGATGCCGTGTCTGTGCCGTTCCTGATAGGTGTCGAAGAGGTCGTGGTGACGCCGAGTATTGGCATTGCGGTCTTCCCTTATGATGGTGAAGGGGTTGAGGATCTGGTGAAGAATGCAGACACCGCCATGTTTCACGCCAAGGAAAACGGCAAGAACAGCTACCAGTTTTATACCAACTCCATGAGTGCCACGGCTTTCGAGCGGCTGTCGATGGAAAATGCACTGCGCAAGGGGCTGGCTAACGGCGAGTTCGAAATGTATTACCAGCCAAAAATAGACCTCGTCAGTAACCAGGCCGTCGGACTGGAGGCACTGGCGCGCTGGAATCATCCGGAAATGGGGCTTGTGTTACCGGCGGACTTTATTCCCCTTGCAGAGGAAACCGGTCTCATTGTGCCGCTGGGTGAGTGGGTTTTGCACACGGTTTGTTCGCAGATGCGAAGCTGGTGTAGTGCCGGCCTGAAGCCGCTGCGTGTTGCGGTTAACCTCTCTGCCTGCCAGTTTCGGCAGACCATGCTCAGGCAGCTGGTAAAGCGCATGTTGCATGAAACCGGTGTTGCGCCGGAGTTGTTGGAGATAGAGCTGACAGAAAGCGTCATTATGGATGATATTCAGACCAGTAGTACCTTGCTGAGAGAATTGAAAAAGATGGGCGTACATATCAGCATGGATGACTTTGGCACCGGTTATTCATCGCTGAGTCTGTTGAAGCGCCTGCCGCTCGATACACTGAAGATTGACCGGTCGTTTGTGCGCGACATCACGAAGGATGCAGATGACGCCGCGATTGTTGATGCGGTGATTTCACTGGCACACAGTTTGCGCTTGCGCGTGATTGCAGAAGGTGTCGAAACCAGCGAGCAACTGGAGTTTCTTCGCAATCGCGGTTGTGATGAGGTGCAGGGTTACCTGTATTCCAGGCCCTTGCCGGTTGCTGGTGTAGAAAAGTGGCTACGTGAATTTAATCCTGACTATCATGTGAAATTAGCCATCATAAAGACCTGACCCGGTGGGTTGATTCAGCCCTGCTCCAGCGCATCTTTGGCTTGCCGGTCTGCATGGTAGGAAGAGCGCACCATGGGTCCGCTGGCAACATGGGTAAAGCCCAGTTCATAGCCGAGTTCACCAAGCCTGTCAAATTCATCCGGGTGTACATAGCGGTCCAGCGGCAGGTGATGCACGCTGGGTTGCAGGTACTGACCGAGTGTCAGCATATTGCAGTCATGTGCGCGCAGGTCCCGCATCACCTGTTCGACTTCCTCGATAGTTTCACCCACTCCCAGCATTAGTCCCGACTTGGTCGGTACGTCCGGATGCAGCGCCTTGAAACGTTTCAGCAGGTTCAGTGACCAGGCATAGTCCGACCCGGGGCGCACCTTCTTGTAGAGACCGGGTACGGTTTCCAGGTTATGGTTGAATACATCCGGCGGAGACTTGACGAGGATATCCAGCGCCCGGTCCATGCGGCCGCGGAAGTCCGGTACCAGCACTTCTATCCTGATGCCCGGGCTGTGTTTGCGGATTGATTCGATGCACTGTGTGAAATGTCCGGCACCGCCATCACGCAGGTCATCACGATCGACTGATGTAACGACGACATAGGTCAGTCCCATGGCGCTGATCGTGCGCCCCAGGTTCTCCGGTTCATCGGTGTCCAGCGGGTCGGGTCGCCCGTGTGCCACGTCACAGAAAGGGCAGCGGCGTGTGCAGATATCACCCATGATCATGAAGGTGGCGGTGCCGCCGGCAAAACATTCACCGATATTCGGGCATGAAGCCTCTTCACATACGGTATGCAAGTGATTGTCGCGCAGTACTTCCTTGAGGCGTGACACGGCAGGATGCGATGGTGATTTTGCGCGAATCCACGGCGGCTTGCGCTGCGGCCTGATGGTGGTTTCGATCTTCACGGGAATGCGCGCGGTCTTGGCAGCGCCACGTTGTTTACGTTCGCTATTACTCATGGTGCCGGTTTATCCAGTAATCGTTCAAAGTGTGTCCGGAATTGTGTGCTGATGGTTTCCATCGAGGCATCAATACCCAGGTCTTTCAGTTGCGTGACTTCAAGGCCACTGTATCCGCAGGGGTCGATCATTGAAAATGGAGACAGGTCCATATCAACGTTGAGACTGAGCCCGTGGAAGGAACAGCCCTTGCGAATGCGCAAACCCAGTGCGGCCAGCTTGCGGTCATCAACGTATACCCCGGGTGCTTTCTCGCGACGCTGTGCGCCGAGAGAGTAGTCAGAGAGTAAATCAATGACGCTCTGTTCCAGAATTCGCACCAGTGATTGTACACCCAGCTGGCGTCGTTTGATGTTCAGCAGGGGATAGGCGATCAGCTGGCCGGGGCCATGGTAGGTTACCTGCCCGCCACGGTCTACGCCGATGACCTGTATATCGCCGGTATTATGCAGGTATTCCTGCTTTGCGTTGCGCCCGAGGGTGAATACCGGGGGATGCTCAAGAAACCAGAGTTCATCCGGGGTATTGGCGCTACGGGTGTCTGTGAAGGCCTGCATGTCATGCCAGGCGGATTCGTAGTCCGTCAGACCAAGGTGTCTGATGGTCAGTGCATGTGAGGCAGACATATTGATCCGTCGTTATTCAGATGGCCATGATGACGGCTTCGCAGTCGACCAGGTCCTGGTATATGGCATCCAGTTGTTCACGGCTGGTGGCGTTGACTCTGACGGTGATGGACACGTAGTTACCCTGGGTGCTGTTGCGTGTGTACACAGCCGCTTCAGTCAGGTCGGGGGCATGCCTGCGGACAATCTCGACAACAATAATATCCAGTTCACAATCTGCCTTTCCCATTGCCTTGACGGGGAATTCGCAGGGGAACTTCAGGGGACTTTCTTCTTCCTCGCTCATGCATCAAGTGTAACAATCTCTGTGTCCGGACTCACCCTTCTTGTGGAATCCCTGTAACACGGAGGGTCATTGACAGGGCAAGGCAGGTCCATCCGCTGTCGCGTCAGGCGGTACGCGGTTTTAATAATGGGGCATGCCGGGTGTTTTACCCAGTGCTGATCGCGGGTTGCTCGGACGCGGGTATCCCGGGCGGTTTCCGTGCCCGGGACGATACTTGTGTCCATGTCCGGGATGACGCCGGTATCGCGGGTAGTACGGGTAGGCGGGATAGTAGCCGACGTTGTCGTTATACCAGGAATCCTGCAACGCGGCTTGTGCCTCGGCGCGGGCCTTGCCGGCCTCTGCATCGGCCTGTCTTTTCTGCGCCGCGAGTTTTTCGCTTTCCAGTCGGCGTGTCTGCATGCGCTCGACCTGGTTGATCACTGAATAGAAGCCATCATCAGCCACATCTGCCGGGCCGGCACCACTGGCCGGCAGTACCTCAAGGAGTTCCACGTCGGTGGTGATAACCGCCGGGGGTGTTTCACTGAAATGCGTGGTACCGCTGTCATCAATCCAGGTGTAGACCTGCTCTGTGCCGTAGGCGCTGAGGGGTAGCGCGACAAGCGCGGACAGGATGATGCGGCTGAATTGATTCATGACGGACTGACCTCAAGCAGTTGGCTCCCTGATGGTTGGGTAATCACCCATACACTGAATTCTAGTCCATCGTGCGGAGGCGGGTGTCCCGGGGTGGATTTTTGTTTGCTGATTAGCTAAAGAACCGCATTAGCGTTGAGAATTATTGGTTATATAAACAATAACTTGCATAAGATTGAGGGGATGGGTTACAGAGTATTTTCGGCGCTGGCATCTCTGCCAGCTGCCTTCTAAAGCCTCGTTACCGGGTGGCCGATAGGTCTCTAGAGCGCCAGATTAATCTGGCCTGTCTACAGAGAAACCACTGGGGGGCAGTACCATGGGTGTCGTAACAGAAGATGTCATTTTTAATAGAAAGCCACGCAAGAAGCGCGGCAAGGGAGTAGCAGCGCTACGCAAGATACGTCGGGCGTTGGCGCGGAAGAAGCTTGAAGAAATGCACGAAGAACAGGTGTTGAAAGAAAATATCTATGATGTGTTCGCCGATGAGGGTGATGACCCGGTTAACATCTAGTCGTTTTTTGTTTGCTCGTTAATTAAATCCCGGCCACATTTCTGTGGCTGCTTCTGCCTGCAGGCTATGCTGATTCCATCAATCTGGCATAGAATCATGCAATGGCTTCCCGAAAAAAAATCAAACTCTGCTGTGATGTAACAGTCAGGGATGTCCTCTGTACTGCAATACGCGAGTATGCGCATGCCGCCTATCCCGAGGGTGGTTCTGAATGCGCACAGGCCGCGCGCTACACCCTGCTGGAACTGGCAGCAGACATTGATGCCGGTATCACCGACGATAACGAAACAGTAGAAGTGAGCAAGCGCCCGCGGGCAATGGTAAAGGCTGCGCTTGAGTATTACTTCAACCGCGCTGACGAAGTGCAGGGTTTGACGTCCTCACATCAGCGGGCGTTGTTTGACGGTTTATTGCAGGAACAGAAAGTGACTTGTTCAGATCTGGAAGCTGCCATGGCAGCAGACAGCCACGATTGATCGGCTGCTAGAACGGCATGTGGAAGGTCAACATGCCGCCATTTTTCCCATCCAGATTTATACCGACCTGAACGGGTGTATCCAGTCCCATTGCGGAATCATGGATCACTGCTGTCAGGAAATGTCCAAGCGCTGCGCCAACCAGTACGTCTGTCGGGTAATGTTTCTCTGCCTCAATTCGTGCCCAGGCCGTGGCGACAGCCACTGTATTGGTTGAATAGCGCAGTACCTTCTTGGTTACGGGGGTCAGATGCATGGTGTTGACATTGCGCGAAGTGAGCGTGGCGAAGCTGAATGCAGCGGAGGCGTGTGCTGACGGGAAGCTGCTGTCACTCCTGTCATTGGGACGTGTCCGCTTGGTTGCGTCCTTGAGGGCCGAGGTAACACTTGAGGTGGCTACAACTGCGGTGGTTTCCACCAGCAGTCCCTTGAGTTTCGAGCTTCCCCATTCACCAGCCGGGCTGTCACCGCCGGGCGTGGCCAGCGCGCTTGCAAGGGCAGTTACGCCCAACGCAACTCTCATGTCGTCACTGGCATCATCGGCCGATGAAGTTGATCCGAACAACGGTGTTTCACGGACGGCCCAGTCAGAAAGGTCTTCATCAAGGTCACCAACCGACAGCACCAGGGCCCCTGCAAGCGGCACCCAGGTTTGCGGGTCACGTGCCGCATTCCAGGCCGTGGATTTCAGTTTCTCCCAACTCGGGAAGGAGGCATCCTCACCCCAGCGTTGACCGTTGGACAGGGTGCTGCAGCCAGTAGTCATTATGGTCAGAAGCACAACAAACGGCAGGATTATTCTGTAGCTTGCCATGAGATATCTCCTGCGCATGAAGATCTGATAAAAGCTGATACTGTTTGTCAGGTCTGGCTGGCTACTTGATCCATTCCTCGAGAGCAGCAATGATCTTTTCAGCCTGGTCCTTGCTGGAGATGTTGAATTTAGACTTGGGCTGGTACTGGCCGTTGCGTTTCTGGTAGCGGCGAATGGAGTACTTGTCCGGGCCGTATTCTTCCTTGCTGCGGTTCCAGTCCTGGTAACGGTAAATCACGGTTGACCAGGCACCCTTGGTCAGCACTTTCTTGTCCAGTTCCTTAACGGTTTCGATGCCGTCTTCTTCGTAAGTGATCGTCAGTTCTTCTACAGTTTCGGCCATGCCATCCTCCAGCAGTCTTTCATCTTGGTGTTATTTACTGCAGGCCATCATACGGATTTATGCAGACGGCGGAAGTCCCGTTAACAAAGGGCTGATTTTTCAGGGTATGATCACCCGGTTTTAGGCATATATTAAAAGGACTGCACTGGTGTCTGGATATCTCAAAGCCCCCACTCCCCGGACCAGCATGCCCGGTGGTCTTCCCTACATAATCGCCAATGAGGCGGCGGAACGCTTCAGCTTCTACGGCATGCGCGCCATCCTGGTGGTGTTCATGACCCAGTACCTGCTGGATTCCAGCGGCCTGTTGAATGTCATGTCCGAAGAGGATGCCAAGGGCTGGTATCACCTGTTTGTCTCGGCGGTTTATCTCACACCCCTGCTGGGCGCAGTCCTGTCGGACGGGCTGCTGGGTAAATTCCGTACCATTATCCTGCTGTCACTTTTCTATTGCGCCGGGCACTTTGTGCTCGCTCTGGATGACACGCGCTGGGGACTGGCTGTCGGCCTTGGCCTGATTGCACTCGGTGCCGGTGGCATCAAGCCGTGTGTATCGGCACACCTCGGTGACCAGTTTGGCAGTTCCAACCAGGGACTGCTGGCGCGGGCCTTTTCCTGGTTTTATTTCGCCATCAATCTCGGTGCCTTTGTTTCCAGTCTGGCGACACCGTGGTTGTTGCAGTATTACGGCTCTACCGTAGCATTTGGATTGCCCGGGGTGTTGATGTTGATGGCAACGCTGATTTTCTGGGCGGGACGCTACCGTTTTGTGCATGTGCCGCCCGGTGGACGCCGTTTTCTTAAAGAGGTCTTCAGCAGAGGTGGGTTGGGTGCGCTGGGGCGTTTGAGCGTGGTGTACCTGTTTATTGCCGTGTTCTGGGCGTTGTTTGACCAGACCGGTTCGTCGTGGGTGCTGCAGGCGGGGCAGATGGACCTGCAGCTGTTTGGTTTGGAACTGTTGCCGGCACAGATTCAGGCCGCCAACCCCTTGCTGGTATTGTTGCTGATACCGCTGTTTTCCTATGTGGTCTATCCGGCTATCGACAGGTTCTTTCCACTGACACCGTTACGCAAAATCGCTATCGGCTTGTTTGTGGCAGCGGTTGCCTTTGCTATTCCGACAGGGGTACAGCTGTCGATCGACCACGGCGGCAGTCCATCGATTGCCTGGCAGCTGCTCGCCTATGTGGTACTGACCTCGGCCGAAGTGATGGTGTCGATTACCTGCCTGGAGTTTTCCTACATGCAGGCACCGAAAACCATGAAGTCCTTCGTGATGGCATTCTTCATGCTATCGATCTCGCTGGGTAACCTGTTTACCAGTGCCGTCAATTTTATTATCCAGAATCCGGATGGCAGCAGCCTGCTGGAAGGCGCTGATTATTTTCTGTTCTTTACCGCGTTGATGACCGGCACTGCGCTACTGTTCATGTTGCTGGCACGTTTTTATCGCGGGCAAACCTATATTAATGATGAGCAACCGGCCACGGCATAATGCGGGTACTGCTGCTTTCTCCCTATGATGCACACAGCCACCGGCGCTGGCATAAGGGGCTGGTGGCGGCGTTTCCCGAGTGGCAGTGGACCGTACTCACTCTGCCGCCACGTTTTTTTCTGTGGCGTGTGCGCGGCAACAGCCTCACCTGGGCATTCTCGGAACGGGAAAAGCTGGAACAAGCCTATGATGTGCTGATAGCAACCTCCATGAGCGACCTTTCGGCGCTCAAAGGGATGGTGCCGTCACTGGCGAAGGTGCCGACGCTGGTGTACTGCCATGAAAACCAGTTTGCCTATCCGGATCGCCGCGAGCAGCAACGCAACGAACCCATGGTGATCAGTCTGTATACCATGCTCGCGGCAGACCGCGTGGTGTTTAACTCGGCATGGAACCGGGATTCGTTCCTGCAGGGTGCAAAAGCATTTCTGCAGCAGATGCCGGATGCGGTGCCTGATGGCGTGCCTGAATCAATTGCGGAGAAGAGCAATATTATTCCTGTACCACTGGAGGCGCACTGGTTTGAAGGCGGCGAACAGGAAGGTCGTAATGACAGACCGTTTACAATTGTCTGGAACCATCGATGGGAGTATGACAAGGCGCCGGAGCGTATGTTTGCCGCGTTACTGGCATTGCATGAGGCCGGACTTGATTTCAGGGTACATGTGATCGGGCAACAGTTTCGCAACCAGCCGCCGGTGTTTGCAGAGATGTATCCGTTGCTGAAGGATCATATCGGGCAGTGGGGTATGATTGGGAGTGATGACGACTATCAACAACTGTTGCGGCAGTCCCACGTGGTGTTGACAACGGCGCTGCATGAATTCCAGGGTATGGCAGTGCTGGAGGCGGTGGCATCAGGCTGTGTGCCGGTGGTGCCGGATCGGCTGGCCTATCCGGAGTTTGTTCCGGATGCGTGCTGCTATCCCTCGTACCCGGATGATCCGGGACGTGAAAGTGCGGCCATCGCGGAACATTTGAAAACTTTGTGTACCAGATACTATAACGGCGACTTGCCGGCGGCACCGGCAGTTCTTGATTTGTCTTGGTCCCGCCTGTCGGCGGCTTACAGGGAGGAAATCAGTGGCCTTGCCTAGGAAAGAGCAGTTTCACGGCGGACGGGCGCAGGACCGGCCGATACCACCTGCGCTGCGCATTATTCGCTTTCTGTTCGCAACACTGGGACCGCTGCTGCCGGGTCTGATGGGCCGCTGGGCCTATCGCCTGTGGTTTCGTACCCGCCGCTTTCCGGAATCAGCCGCCGGCAAGCAGCAGGCCCGCAGCGCACGGCAAGAAATGGTAACGGTCGACAATATCCCGGTGGTCGTCCATATTTGGGGCGAAGGTCCGGTGGTGCTGTTTGGGCATGGCTGGTCCGGAAGGGGCAGCCAGGTAGCCGCATTTGTTGAGCCGCTGGTATCAGCCGGTTTCCAGGTGGTCGCGCCGGATGCCCCCGGGCATGGTGAAACCCCGGGCGACAGTACCAACATCCTGGAATGTGCGGCCACGTTTCAGGCTGTTGCTGCACGCTTTGGCCCCGTGCAGGGGGCGATCACACACTCCTTCGGTGGCATGGTGCTGGCCTATGCCATGAATAACGGGTTGTCTGTTGATCGCGTTGTCACTATCAGTGCACCTGCGCATGTCGCCTATCTCATGGCAGACTTTGCACAAACCCTCGCTATACCTGATTCCGTCATTGCTGCAATGCAGAAAAGAATTGACAAGCATTTTTCGGGAGGAATATGGGAACGGCTGTCAACGGTCTATAACGTGAAAAGCCTGACCACCCCGGCGCTGATTATTCATGACGTAGATGATGTCAGTGTTAGCTGGGAGCAAGGAAAAATGATTGCCGATGCCTGGCCAGGTGCGCAGTTTATGAAAACCAGCGGACTTGGCCATGGCCGTATTCTGCGTGACAAGCAGGTGGTTGCTGCGGCGGTTGAATTTATAAAGGGGTAGGGCTGTGTATTTTAGTGCTGTGAGCTGGCCAGGTTGCTTTGTTTTTCGTAGAGCAGGTTTAAAGTATGTGTTGCGTCGATCGGTTGAACTGGCAGTCGTCTCCCGTCGTTTAGGGAGTTCTTATTTTAGAATTAGTCCCTTGGTCTGTTCTCGGACACTTTCGGACCTTTAGCGTAATCAAAAATGGCGACCCGAAGGCCGCCATGTAAATTAGGGGATATACTTATTTAGTGAAAATAAATGCTGCTTGGTGGTGGAGCCTGAGTCTGGCTTTCAGCAGTCAGCGCCGCGAGGTCGGTCTCGAGGATGGCTGTTTATACAGCTATTCAATCTCTAGCTTGTGAACTTCCACCACATCTGCATACTGCTCCTGCAAGGTGGCATACCGGTCCTGCAGCAATTGCATTTCTACAGTATCGCTTTGCACCTGCGCATACAGCGAGCTCAACTTCTCTGCTGACTCGCAAAGCTCACCACGCTGTTGTTCTATCTGCTCCGTCAGGCGGGCTTCGGCGAACTGGCTTTCCTTTATCTCTGCAAGCAGTTTCTCATTGTCCACACGTAATGACGCCAACTCCTTATCATGTGCTGCAGATCCAGCCGGCATTGGATCACTCCCTGTTGCAGCCGTGCTGCCGAATTCACTAGCCTTCAGTTGTTCATGTTCGCGCATCTTGATATTCTGTATTCTAATACTACCATCCGCATCCAGTATCCCTGTCCTGCCATCACTGGAGTTTTGTATTACAAGTTCCGGCGCCTGAAACATTGGCTTCCGCAAGAACCGGGGCTCCCACCCTAAGTATTTTATCCCGGGTAGTGCCTGCTGCTGCACTTCGTTCAACATCTCTTCCAGATTTTCTGGAATTGAGGTGTCACTTTTGCGTTTTTCTCTATCCACGACTCGATTCCTTAAATCCAGATATACTTCTGGCCAATTGAAATTATCCAATCAATAATCCAGCGGGTCTATTGGACTGAGGTCGTATAAACCAAATATCACGTAGGGACTTCCCGCTTTTTACTACAAGTCGCTCACCTGGGATCGAGGCAGTGAGATGGCGGATCATCGTCGATTTACGCTGGCGACCAACGTTGATGTCTACTTCTGTGACCCCCAAAGCCCCTGGCAACGTGGCTCCAATGAGAACACCAATCGCTTACTAAGACAGTACTTCCCAAAAGGCACTGACTTATCGGTACACTCACAGGCAAAGCTCAATGCAGTGGCTCGACAGCTTAACGAACGACCCCGTGAAACTTTAGACTTCGAGACACCGGCAGAGAGATTTAACACATGTGTTGCATCGACCGGTTGAATCCGCAGCCATTTCCAGTCATTCAGGATCAGGAGTATTTCCTAAAAACGGACATTGAACGTCGAAAATCACCGGCGCTTTAAACCGTCCGAGCGCATTTGCCTTGTTAGGCCATTATGCCTTTATGCCTTTAGACTCTAAAAACTCGTCAGGAACATCTGAGTTTTTTCTTCCTGCAATGGCAAAATAAAACAGTGGCTCTCCTTCAATTGACAACCTATGTCGATAGCGTTCAATATAATATATATCTATATATTTAGAGAATATTAATTCCCGAATCATTTTAGAAAAGCCTGAATCATCGCTAATATCAAAGAAAGTTTCTTTAATATTAAATGCCACCCATCCTTCGCTTTTGATAATATTAAATGCTTCTATAAAAGCCTTTGTCGGAATGTCACCAAAACCTAGTGCAGCAACCGTTACCATGCAATCAAATTGCCAAGATATTAATTCTTCTTTTTTTTCTTCTTCTAGCCTCGTAAAATCCTCGACGTAATATGCGTCATATACTCCTGGCCGATCTCGTATAGTTGCATCATAAGCTTCGGAAATTATGTCTATGCCTACCAAGCGCGAAACACCATGTTTTTTTAATTCTTCCCCGACCATGCCATTTCCTGCACCTAAATCTAACACTCTAAGTTCAGAAAAGTTATCTTGAGATTGATTTACTGCTGATTCAAGTATTGTCGCCACTTTAGTCGGAGATGTGCATTTCAGGCGGTCATAAAATATTTGTTCATACAGACCTTGTATTTGATAAATTTCATCGTAATCGTGAAATCTAATTTTTCTATTGCCACCTGATCCTTGAAGATAAAAATAGGCTTCATCTTGATTAATATTGGTTAGTTCATCTTTTGGAAATTGTATGCGATGCCTCTTTATCATTATTGCCTCAATTTATTTTGAAATTTTACGAGCCTAACTTATATTAGCGGGAAATAAGAGCCCGATATGATTCTGCACAATATTCATTGTACTCATTAATAATCAATAAGTGGGCTTATTGATTGAGGAAATATTCCCCCTTTTCCTGACTTCAATCATGAATTGACTGTTAACAGCTTGCAGTCAATGCGGAGCCTTCTCTGCGTCAAATTATGGACTTGTGCGGCCCAACGTCCGGTTTCGGGTCAAAACCACGAATGTTTTAAAAGGGTCGTCTCCCGCCCTTTAGGAAAAACTTATTTAAAATCAGTCGGCAGGTCTTATTTCGTCGATTCTGGACCTTCCGTAATAATTCCAGCTGATTAATGCTTAAAGGTCGCTTTCCTGCTTGCAAGGTGGCACGGATTGACTACCCTTAATTATCACAGTTATGCTGCGAAGAATGTTTCACTGACATGTTGCAGACGCTAATTTAGTGTAAAGGAGGGTGCATGACAGCACGAGCATTGGCGAACGATATACAGCTCCCGGCCGCGCACGCCATACCGGAAGTTCCGCCTGCCATCGCAAGATCTGCAGACCGTGCGGCTGATGCTGCGCACTTGCTGGATAACTCGAAACTGGCGGAGCCGTGTCGCGCCTGCGCAGCACGGGGCGGCTGCCATGCCACCCGGTTGATGGCAATGATGCCCGGACACACCGCTTCTCCGCGCCTGCATTCACGCACCCTGTCACAGGGGGAACACGTTTTTTATGAAGGTGCTGAACTTAAAGCTGTGTATGCCGTCAAGGCGGGTTCGGTCAAGACTTATCTTACCGGTGCGGCGGGCGATGAGCAGGTGGTGAGCTTCCATTTCCCCGGCGAGTTGCTGAGTCTCGATGCACTGGGAACGAGGCTACATGGATCTTCAGTCATGGCACTGGAGAACACAGTGGTTTGTGCTGTACATGTCGCGCATTTAGAAGAATATATTAGACATTCAACGGGCGGTCTCCGGTGGTTTCTTGGGCTCGCTGCAGAGGAAATCGTGCGCCATCACCATACATCTATGCTCACCCGGTCGAAGGCGGAAGTGCGATTGAGTTATTTTCTGCTTGACCTGTCCATGCACTTCCGGGGACGTGGCAACTACGCCCATGAATTCACCCTGAATATGTCGCGCCAGGATATTGGCAACCACCTCGGTCTCGCTATTGAGACAGTTAGCCGCCTGATGACCCGTTTCCAGCGGGATGGCCTGCTGGAGGTTGACCGGCGCCGGATAACGATTCGTGACGCCGCCGCCCTTGGGGTTATGGCCAAAATTCCCTGGCGGAGCAGAATGCAGTAACGCAGGATTAACTTTAATTTGTGACACCTGTGGGTGGTGAATTCCTGACTAATAAGGCAACTGGTGTCTAAAAAGTCCTTTCCAGTATTTCCGGCGGCGGTTTTTACCAATCGACGCAACACATGCATTAAATCTAACGGCTGGCATCTCATATTCCAGGGTCTTTCTCGGTAATATTCAGCGAATTACCCCAATAACTGCCTGCTGCACCCTCTCCTGGCATGACCAGACTGTCACAGCAAGACAATGATCTGGCGCGTAGCGGTTAACGGGTTGAAAAACGACTGACATATAGTTGCTCCCGTAAATTTCGAGAGCGAATTATGTTTATATTTGAATTCATTCTGGCACTGCTGGCGGCTTTTATCTTTTTCCGTATCCTGAAGCGGGTATTCGGGTTCTGATTGCTGTTTTGATGAGAGCGCATCCTCCCCGGATTATTCCCGCATAAGCCTGGTCGGATCGCTGACTGTGTTAATCGCCAGCTGCAGGAACAGTATCGATTAACCTGTGGCGGTACTGCGGGTATGCGCTGATCTCAGAAAATAGCCTGTGCGTGCAGCTGGAATATATCGGGGCTTTCGCTGTTACCGCTGCGGTCGGGGTCGGCATCTACCCGGATGTAATGTGCCATGAAACGTATGTTTCTGTTCAGGTACCAGTTCAGCCCCAGGGTAATGTTGTCTTCTTCGCCGCCGGTGATATTCTCATCCTCAAGATCCACATCGCTGTAGCGTGCAGCAAGTTCCCAGGCGCCGTATTTAGATTTTGGCCTGATCTGCTTGAAAGTCCCCTTTTTTACGTTATAGCGGCGGTGCTCGCCAGTGACGAACCAGCTGCCGTACACATACCAGCCACTAAAACCGGGATCGCTGCGTTAATTATTGTCCCGGGCCATTCATATTTCTTTGACGTGGTCCGCACCATTTAATTGGCCATTTGCTCCGATGACCTGGTCAGCCGGTTATTACGGCGGGCGGGATGCCCGGAGGATAATTTCTACGCGCAAAAAAAACGACAGCCAACGAATGAACGAAGGCCGTCGCTGATGAGCTAACCAATCCCTGATTTGGCCCAACAAGGAATAATACTACTGATGAATTGTTAAGGTTTTATTAAGAAATGCTGGGAAAGACTGTCGCAGGGTTGAATTTGTTTAGAATCGGGAAGTATCCTGCGGGTGGCGTTTAGGCCGGATTTTTCTATCCGGGTGAACAGGTTGGAGGTTATTAGCTGCTTGCTCGTTAGCCCCGTGGTAGTAAGATGGCAGACCACTACCCGTCCGGTTCAGGGCCACAGGATAATATGAAACTATACCTGGTACAGCACGGCGAGGCCGTTTCCAAGCAGGAAGACCCCGAGCGCCCGCTGAGTGAGCAGGGCATCCGGGATGTGCAGGCCATGGCAGACTTGCTTGGTCATGCGCCTGTAAAAGTTGCCCGTGTCTGGCACAGTGGCAAGCGACGGGCAGCGCAGACCGCAGACATTCTTGCCAGGGCAGTGTTGTCCGGGGACAAGGCAGAGGCTGTAGAGGGGGTCAATCCGAATGATCCGGTTGACGAATTTACAACCGACGCCGATGTCTGGGAGGAAGACACCCTGGTGGCCGGGCATCTGCCGTTTATGTCGCGTCTGGTGTCGTTGTTGGTGACCGGGGAGTCGGATACCGAGCTGGTAGCGTATCAACCGGGCAGTGTTGTTTGCCTGGAGCGGGTAGATGCCGAACGCTGGGTAATTCTGTGGATGTTGCGTCCGGATATGGTCACGGAGGAATGATGCAATGAGCTTACGCGGTATGGTTCCTCCGGATCCTCAAACCGATGTGTCACAGGTGCGCTTTGCCGTTATCTTTACGCCACGACCGAGCCGAAAGCGGTATCCGGCCGGGTGTGTGGAGATCTTTGCGACAGTAGAGGAAGCGCTTGCCGCGGCAGACCCCGACAACAAGCATCATGCGGCGCGCGTGGTCGGGCCATCCAAGTCTTCAGAAGGGCAGTATATTTATTACCTGATGGTATCGTTGCAGGATACGGCTTCAACTTCCTGACTTTCGTCCAGGCCTGTTGCGGCTCTTCTGTGAAATTGCAGGACGCCCTTGTATGTTGCATCCCCTCTGCCTGGCCCTGTGC
>DAOVVG010000230.1 GCA_030632175.1 Gammaproteobacteria bacterium | reverse complement strand
GGACTGGCTGCCAGCAAGGAGCTGTTCAGAATCGTGCGCCCGTGGCTGGCAGCCCGGGTGCAAGGTCAGGACTTTCACCTGGTGGTGCTGAATGCCAGGCAATTGATGCAAGGCGTGGTAACAAGTCAGTGAAACGGAGTCTTTGACGATAACCCTACATATGAATAAACCGGAAGCAAGCCGAAGTTACCCGTTACACCTGACTATCAGTGCCTTGTTCATTACGCTGGTGGTGGTGCTGGGGGTCGTGCTGAGCTGGCAAAATTACAGCAAGACCTCGGACATTATCCTGTCATCTGCCGACAAGATGTATGACCAGGTGACCCGGGAGCTGTTGCTGGATATCAAGGCGACTTACCGACCGGTCGGCGATACGCTGGGCCTGCTTGCCTTGACGCCGCTTGTAAATGCCACGTCATTGCCGGAACGTCTCCAGTCGGTACCGTTGCTCAGTGAGGCGTTACGCAATGATCCGGCAGTGACCGGTATCCAGGCGGGTTACCCCGAGGGTGATTTTTTTATTGTCAGGCCGTTATTAGACGCTGCCTTGCAGCAGCGGTTTGAGGCGCCGGCGGGTGCCGGTTTTATGGCCGACCACGTGGATACCGGTCCTGCGGGGGAACGCCGCCTGACCCGAATATTTTTTGATGGCGACCTGCAGGAAATTTCCAGGAATCCTGCTGTAAAAACCGAATACGATCCGCGGGTACGTGGCTGGTACACGCAGGCCGTGGAGAAAACCGGGCTGATTCTGACGGAGCCCTATCTTTTTTACTTCATGAAGATGGCAGGTCTGACGCTGGCAAGAGAGGTGGGTGACAGCGGTGTGGTGGTTGCTTCCGATGTCACGCTGGATCGGCTTTCTGCGTCTATCGGTCGCTACCAGGTGACGCCGGGAACAGAAATCGTGATGTTCGGCAAGGATGGCCATGCACTGGCGTATCCGGATACCGGCAGACTGTTGCAGGCATCCGATGGTGAAAACCTGAGCATGACGCGGTTGTCCGGGCTGGGCAGTCCAGTACTGTCGTTTCTGGCTAAAGACCTGCAACCGTCACCGCAATCACTGAACTTCGAGTTTGATGGCCGCATCTGGGAAGGTGCGGTACGCAAGGTCAGTCGTGATGGTATTCCGGATATTTTTGTCCTGATGGTCTCGCCACTGGATGAGCTGCTTGCCGAGGCCATCGCGATCCGCACGCAGTCCTTTATGATCATGGTGATCATTATTCTGATGACAATTCCCGTTGTCTGGTTTGCGGCGCAAAGGATTGCCGGGCCGTTACGCAAGCTGTCGCTGGTGGCCAGGCAGATCAGCAAGTTTAATTTCAACAGCACGACACAGACCCGCTCGTTCGTCACGGAAGTGGATGACCTCGCGCAGATCATGGAAATGATGAAGGCGACCATCAGCCAGTTTCTGGCGCTGATTAACTCGCTCGCCAGCGAACAGAATTTTGATGCACTGCTGGATCGCATCAGCCGCGAGACCATGTTGATCAGCCAGGCGGACGGGGTGCTGGTTTACCTGGT
Source organism: Gammaproteobacteria bacterium (assembly GCA_030632175.1). GTDB lineage: Bacteria > Pseudomonadota > Gammaproteobacteria > UBA9214 > UBA9214 > UBA9214. Next base: position 2,845 of record DAOVVG010000230.1, on the reverse strand, counting down.
TGATGATGACGAGTGCTTTCTTGAGCCCGGTACCCTGTACGACCGCAGTCGGGGAAAGCTGCCGGTGGAAACGTTGCCGCATCTGCCCATGGATGCCAAACAGGGTCTGGCTAGCGCGCTTGGCAAACAGGGCAGCAGTGTGCTCAGTCTGTCTGCTGCACAGACGGGTGATCTGGATATGCTGCCGGCGCGGTTTGGAGAGACAGCGCTTACCCTGATCGCGCTGCCGCTACGTAATCGGCAGGAAGAACTGATCGGCGTGCTGAGCCTGCTCTACCGGGTCGCGGCGGATGATATCGAGACTGCACAACAGAGCGGACATATCGAGTTTATACAGGCGCTATCCGGTTTTGCAGCGGTGTCACTGGAGAGTCGTCAGCTGATGATGATGCAGCAGGCGCTGCTGGATGCGTTCATCAAGCTGATTGCGGGGGCCATTGACTCCAAGTCTCCCTATACCGGTGGACACTGCCAGCGCGTACCCGAGCTAACAAAAATGCTGGCACAGGCCGCCTGCGATAGCAGTGATCCAGCGTTCAGCAAATTTGATCTTGATGAAAAACAGTGGGAGGCCGTGGACATCGCCAGCTGGCTGCACGACTGTGGCAAGGTCACCACGCCGGAGTACGTGGTGGATAAGGCTACCAAGCTGGAAACGATTTATGACCGGATTCATGAAATTCGTACGCGCTTTGAGGTGTTGAAGCGGGATGCAGAGATTCGTTACCACGAGCAGCTTGCTAATGGCGGTGACCAGCAGGCGTTGAAAACGGCACTTGACCTGGAGCTGCAACAGCTGGACGACGACTTTGCCTTTGTCGCTGAATGTAATCAGGGTGGGGAGTTTATGGCCCCTGAAAAGACTGAACGCCTGCGACAAATTGCAGCCACTACCTGGATACGCACGCTGGATGACCGCCTCGGTGTGTCATGGGAAGAACTGCAGCGCCAGCAACGCACAGCTGCCAGTCCACTGCCAGCGCAGGAGCAGCTGCTGGATAATAAGGAAGAACACCTCATCGAACGAGCGCCGGTCGACTGCATGCCGACAGACAACCCCTGGGGCTTCAAGATGGATGAGCCTGAATACAAGTACAACCGTGGTGAGCTTTACAACCTGGAGGTCAGCCGGGGAACGCTGACCAGTGAAGAGCGTTACAAAATAAACGATCACATTATGCAGACTATTATGATGCTGGAAAAGTTGCCGTATCCCCGACATTTGCGCGATGTTCCCATGATCGCCGGGTGTCACCATGAGACGATGGATGGCGTCGGTTATCCAAAACGCCTGAGTCGTGATGACATGCCGCTCACCGCACGTATGATGGCGATTGCTGATATCTTTGAAGCACTGACGGCATCCGACCGGCCCTACAAGAAAGCCAAGACGCTCAGTGAAGCAATCCGCATTATGGGTTTTATGAAGAAGGACCGGCATATTGATCCGGAGCTGTTCGAACTGTTCCTGACCAGCGGGGTCTATCTCGACTATGGGCGTAAATTTCTGGCACCGGAACAACTGGATGAGGTGGATGTTGCCGAGTACCTGGATTAGCCGGCACGGTCTGGTGCAGCTGCTGGCCGGCCTGCTGGCAGCGTCCTGTGCGGTGCAGGCAGGCACCGCAGAACGTCTTCAAGCCGGGTCGTTTTCCTCGGTCAGTCCCGATAAAACGCTGCCGGATGACTGGCAGCCGCTGACCTTTAAACGCATCGAACGGCATACCGCCTATGCCCTGGTCGAAGAGGCCGGCACGGTGGTCGTCAAGGCCGTCAGTGATCAGTCTGCATCCGGGCTGACGCGGGAAATTTCAATTGATCCCAGGCAATACCCGGTTCTGCAGTGGCGCTGGAAGGTAAATAACATCCTGCGGCAGGGTGATGTGACCCGCAAGGACGGCGATGACTATCCGGCAAGAATCTATATAACGTTTGCCTTTGATCCCGACAACGCCAGTTATCTGGAACAGCTGGAGTACCAGGCTGCCCGGCTTGTATACGGGCCCGATGTGCCATACCGGGCAATTTCCTATATCTGGGAAAGCAGCCGTCCGGCCGGTACCGTGGTGGCGAACCCCTACACGGACCGCGTCATGATGTTTGTGGTGCAGGGGGGTAGCGAGCATGTACAGCAGTGGGTAACCGAGACGCGCAATGTCTACGAGGATTACAAAACCGCCTTTGGAGAGGAGCCTGCAATGATATCCGGGGTGGCCATCATGACGGATACGGATAATACGCTGGAGTCGGCGATCGCCTGGTATGGCGATATTGAGTTCAGGGGGAAATAATCCGGGTAGCTGTTGTTTCTATCCCCTTTGATGCCCGACGCTTGATCGGGTCTCTCCAGCCCTCTCGGCAGCTGCTCATGCGAGGCTCTACCGCCTGCGTCCCTGCAGGCGTCCCAGGGGGAAAGGGAGATACTGTTTACGTTACCCGGCCTTTATCTTATTGATCGCAGACGTGATTCGATGAAGCGTCTGTTCCGTTGGCCTGATCCATGAACGGCATCTTCGGAACCATGGTGCTCATTTGCTCGCCACATTTCATGAGTTTCTGGATGTCCGGATTGTCGAGCATTTCCCGGGCGAAAGCGACGGCTTCGCTTTGTGCATCGTCACGCTGGCCACTGCTACACAGGGATTTTACCTCGGTCTCGACCTGCCGTGCCTGCTGTTCCAGTTGCTGCAGTTTGGACTGGTCTATGCCCTGCATGCAGGCCTGCATTTCCTGTGCTTTCTGCATCATGTTCTGCATGTCACCCTGACTCATGCCGCCGCCACCCATTCCCGGGTAGTTTTGTGCAAGTGCTGTGACGGGTAGTAACAGGGACAGCATGGCTGCT
>DAOVVG010000206.1 GCA_030632175.1 Gammaproteobacteria bacterium | reverse complement strand
CCAGCCCTTGATTTTCATGACTCTGCTCCTTGGGACGCCGAACTGCCGGCGCATTGTCAATTTGCTCATATTCCCCGTTACAGTACCGGACCTGTCCCGATTCCGTATGGATGTCACTCTGTCTACTGCGTTTGCTGCCGCAACCGGTAGTTTTCTTCACGAAGTCGTTGGTTCTCAGCTTCAGAGCTCTCCCGCTTTTTTTGCTGGTCGACCAGATAGCCGCCACCTGCGCCGACCGCGGCACCCCACGCCGCGCCACTACGACCACCGATAAGAGCGCCCGCTGCTGCACCTATCGCCGCGCCGGACCCGGTGCGCTGCTGGGTCTCGGTCATCGTACAGGCACCGACGGTGAGCGCCAGCGACACGATGAAAAACATTCGCAAGGAAGTCGCACTCATCCTGAAGAAAGGTACTCGTCCAGGTGCTCTAATTTGCATATCTGCCTACCCCTTTATTGTAGATAGTCCCGTTCGATCCCGGTCAACCGTGTTGCCATCGATTTATTCACGATTGATGGTGTTAGATCAGCGATGCTAACCCATCTGGAGCCTGTGTAAAAGTGCCAGCCTTATCCAGTATGAAATGAGTTTGAAGCAGTAACGGATTCCGCTCAGAATGAGAAAGATGATTGCTACCGCTGTTTTCAGAACATTCTAATATGCTGTACTTCCGTTTAGGGTCGGTTCCGGAAATACAGCGACTTCTAAATATTAGTCGCAGATAAACTTCAGAGAACGACTTTTTTAAGACATTTCCAGGCCTTAATATCGCCTCTGATTCCCGTAATATCACTGTCGGTACTTTGACTGTCGCACTAGACCGGTCTTAACGGCAGTTCGGCCGTGTCTGCACGTCGCTTGCGTTCAGGCAGCGTGCGCTGCAGGATTTTTACGATTTTCTCTGCTGTCGCACGGTAACCGGTGAGCTTGCCGCCAAAGATAGCAACCGTCCTCGGCAGTTGAGGATTGTCTATCGGCAACTGTGTTTCACGGGAAGCCTTGAAGGCGGTATTGCCAGATGCTGGCAATACGCGCAGTCCTGCAAACTTGCTGACGACCTGCTGCGGGCGTTCCGGGAAATAACGCGACATCACGTCCAGCAAATAGCTTTCTTCTTCTGCCAGCACGCTGACCGTGGCCGGATCACCCTTGAAAACATGTTCCGTGGTTCCCAACATGCTTTGTTGTCCCCAGGGCAGCAGGAAAATGGCACGTTGGTCCTGCGGGGCTTCCATGTAGTAACAGCCGGCCGAGAGACTGCCCTCCAGAATGAGATGTGTTCCCTGTACGAGATCAACGTCTACGCCAGCGGGTTTTGGGGTTATACGATCTGCAATCTCATTGACCCACGGTCCACCTGCATTGATCACGACCGAGGCGCTACAGCTTTTCTCGATACCTGTTTCACGGAAAAGAATATCAACGCCCTGCTGGTCAATGGTAGCCGCAATAAATTCGGACGGGCAACTCAGCTCTGCACCGAAATCAATAGCCGACTGCATGACGGCGCGCGTCAGGACGGCATCATTGGTCTGTGCATCATGGTACTGGAACACCGATTGAAGTCTGTTGGTATCGAGGCCATCCAGGCTGCCCCACTGATTGCGATCAAGTGTTCTGAAGCGACTGGTGCGATCAAGCCCGGCCAGTAATGCGTAGAGTGTCAGGCCGGCGCGAATAACCAGTGGGCGGCGTGAAGTTTCCGGGTAGACAGGAATATGAAACGGTTGCAGGCGGACCAGGTCAGGTGCGATTTTCAGCAGTATTTCACGTTCGCTGAGGCTTTCACGTACCAGCCCGAAATCAAGCCCCTCGAGATAGCGCAAGCCGCCGTGTATGAGCTTGCTGGAACGACTGGATGTACCGGCGGCCAGTGCAGTCTTCTCCAGCAACAGTACAGAATAGCCATGACAGGCAGCGGCCTGGGCGACCCCGGTGCCGTGGATGCCACCACCGACCACGACTACATCATAATGATCAGTCATGACTGTCTGTCTCCATGTCAGGGTCAGACATCAATTGCCGGATCACGTTGGTTTCAAGCAGCTGTATACCGCGTTGCAGGTATGCTTTTGCTTCACTGGCATCGTTGACTGTATAGACCACCCATTGCCAGGGTCCCTGCCACAGGGGTACTGAATCCGGTGGCAGGCGTTTACGGTTGCAGAACAGGTATTCAGGTGCCAGTGTCTCTGCCCGGGACTGGTTGGAGTCTGACCATTGCAACAGTACCCAGCCGACAGGGGTCTGGTAATGTGTGCGCAGATACATCAGCGATTCGTAGTCAAACGAGATCAGCACACACTGATCCGCAACCGGCTGGATTGTGCGCATCACTGTGTCGATGACACGGGCATGTCCATGGGCAACGAGGCTGGCATCCTTGAGTTCGACAAATGCCCGTGCCGCGGGCCATTGCTTCAGTACCTCGACAAACTGGTCCAGGCGGGCAAGCCGGTAGTCGCGGTACTTGCTGCCAAAGCGCTCCTCGTAACCGGCCGGGATGGTGCGAATGGTTGCATATGGCGTTGCAGTCACCGTGACATCCTTCCCGGTAACCCGCAGCAGTGAAGGGTCATGACTGAGTACCGGGATGCCATCTGCTGTCAACTGGACATCGGTTTCGATGTAGCTGGCACCGGCGGCCAGAACGGCTTGAAACCCGGCCAGGGAATTTTCCGGCCAGTTATCGGGCTCGCCGCGGTGGCCGATCAGTACCGAGGTCATGTGCTGGCCCACCAGTCGGCAACAGTCCGGGCGACGACCGGGTTGACGAGATAGCCGTAGGATTTGTGAGCATTCAGGCCCTTGTCATCACGGTAGTGGTTGTAGATACCGGTATGATGATCGGTAATGCTCTCTATGTGATTTTGTTCAACCATTTTCCTGAAATCGTTGGCAAGTGAGCGGTCGAGTGCCACCAGGTCTCCACGGGCAGAAATGTTTACCCATGTTCGAATGTTGCCGGGGTAGTCTGGGCCCTGCTTGTTGCGCAAACCGACCAAACGTTTTTGAACATAATTCACCCCCAGTGGACTGCCAATGGTTAGCAGGCAGTCAACACAGCTTTGCATGTCTTCAAGATGATTAAGCTCCCATAAAGAATCGTAGGCGATGATGGAACCCATGCTGTGACCAATCAGTAATACCTTATCGTCCCTTGCAGCGGCTTCCCTGAGTGGTTGTTTCTGGACATCGCGCACCCTGCAGGCGATGTTGCCCTTGTTGTTGAAATACAGCTCGGTGTCCTGAATGGATGAGCGTATCCGTTCATCAGGTATTGCCGGGATGAGCCAGGGCAGCATATCGCCGAGCTGATAGAACGTGCGTGCGAGCCGGTACCTGACTGTGCGCACCGCTTCGCGATCACTTTCCGGATAGCTGTCCAGACTCAATAGTCTGTCAATCCAGGGTGTGATTTGGCTGACATCGCGCTCTGCCTCGTAGAAGTGCCGGTTCCATGCAACCAGTGAAAAGCAGTCTGAAGCCGCTATTTCATCAGCGACTTCCGGATTTATCTTTTTGACCCCGTGCACCAGGCAGCGCAGCAGCTGTTCTCTGTGCAGGTCTGCCGGTGGCTTGGGGTTTTTGCCGGGGACATAAATAATCTTTTTCAAGGTATGTTGCTTATCCCTGCAGTGTCCGTTTGAAGCCGATTATTCGTCAGAATGAAACCAGCTGCTCGCAGGTCGGTTCAGCGCAACAGTACCAGTTTTCAGAGAGCCGTGGCACAGGCTTGCCGGCCTGTTCCAGGTCAAGTGGCGGTACCGGCCGGTTTGCAGCCTGGTGTGATATTTCCCAGATACCTTTGAATACTTGCGGCCGTGACAAGCCGTCTGCCTCCGCTTGCATGACCCATGCCTGTACGTCCTGCTGCAGTTTGTCCACGCGGGGGTCCGGGCTTGCCCAGGGGTGACCGAGAATGCCTGCGTCAAAATCACCGATGATGCTGTCGAGGTTCTCGATATCAAGAATAAGGGAGCCGGCGGGTATCAGCAGGCGGATGGCTAGCTGGACAGGTGCAACCGACTCCATCAGCTGCAGGTCAACGATATGCCGGAGCAGTTCGAGGTAGATATCCAGCGTTGTCCAGGGTGTGAACGCAACAAAGGTCGGCGTCAGATCAATGTTTATTTCACGCAGGTACGCAAGTGCATTGATGAAGTCCTCGCGAGTATGTCCCTTGTCAAGACAGGCGAGGATATTATTGTCAACCGCTTCCACCGCCGCCAGGATAAACAGGCATCCGGTTTCCTTCAGAACTTTCATCTCCTCCGGGTACTTGATGATGTGCTCGATCTTTATCGTTGCGTCATAGGTAAGCGACGGGAATTCCTGGTGCAATGCGCGCACTATTTTAAGTGCATGGCCGGGGCCATTGAAAAAATCCGGATCACCAAATGAAATATGTCGGGCACCCTGCTTTATCTGGTTCCTGATGTCATCCAAAACAATATCCGCAGGTATGACATAGAACTTGCCGTTATAGACCGGGACCACCGGGCAATGCCTGCAGTGATATTTGCAGCCACGTGTCGATTCCGCGAAGCCAACCACTGTGGTACTGCCATCGACATTAACAAGATTTGCGTACTTTGACAGCTCGGGCAAGGTGCTGCGGTCGGGGGCAATGAATGCTATCTTTTCGAGACAGGTATCAGGTTCAGACTGCACGGCACCGTTTCCGGCCTGAATGCGTTTTGCCAGGGAGACCAAGCCGTTTTCAAATTCACCGCCGAGAATGGTTGCTACACCCAGGGATCGGAACAGTT
>DAOVVG010000261.1 GCA_030632175.1 Gammaproteobacteria bacterium | reverse complement strand
CGCGTCAGTGCCGCAACCAGCGTTTCGTTACCGCACATGAAACCGACACGCCAGCCCGGCATATTATAACTCTTGGACAGCGAGAAAAATTCAACTGCAACATCCATAGCGCCCTCGACCTGTAAAATGGATGGCGCCTTGTAGCCGTCGAATACCAGGTCAGCATAGGCCAGATCCTGAATAACCCAGATCTCGTGTTCGCGTGCAATGGCAACGACCTTCTCAAAAAATTCCAGCTCAACGCATTGCGCCGTTGGGTTGCCCGGAAAATTCAGCACCAGCATCTTGGGTTTTGGCCAGGAATCCTTGATGGCCTTTTCCAGCTCTGCGAAAAAATCCACGTCCGGGCGCAACGGTACGTGCCGGATATCGGCACCAGCGATGGCAAAGCCGTAGGGATGAATCGGATAGGCCGGGTTCGGCACCAGCACGGCATCACCCGGTCCAACGGTTGCCAGCGCCAGATGCGCCAGGCCTTCCTTGGAACCGATGGTGACAATCGCGTTGCGGTCCGGATCCAGATCCACATCGTAGCGGCGCTTGTACCAGTCACAAATGGCCTTGCGCAGCCGCGGGATGCCACGGGACAGTGAATAACGGTGGGTATCGCCGCGCTGGGCAGTCTCGGTCAGTTTGTCGACAATATGCTGCGGCGTCGGCTGGTCCGGGTTACCCATGCCAAAATCAATAATATCCTCGCCACGCGCCCGTGCCGCCGCCTTCAACTCATTGACAATGTTGAAAACATACGGGGGCAGCCGTTTGATGCGGGCAAATTCTTCTATCACACTGGTACCGGGTATTTCGTTGAATATGAAGAGATTACAGCAATTTCCCAGACCTGCCAAACTTCTTGAGAGGCAGCACAGGCTGGACCGGTCTGATGCCGGTAAATTCGGGCAGGATGTCGCTGGCAGCCACACAAGCCAGGCAAGGCAACTCCATTCTTGTCACTCGCGTCCCGGCTGCGTATCTTTCCGCTATGCGTTTTGCCCAGGACTCGTTTTCCACCAACAGTATCCGCGCCTACAGCGATGGAGAGATCTCGGTCAATGAGAAAATTATTAACCGCAGCGTCATCATCACGCCGGATCTAATACAGCTCTGGGAACCGACGCATATCGACGCACTGACAGCCGAACATTGCCAACTACTTGATGAGTTCAAGCCCGAGGTGGTCATTATTGGCACCGGGAAGACTCTGAAATTTCCGCCCCCGTCGGTAATCGCCGGCCTGCAAACACAAGGTATCGGTGTCGAAGTGATGGCGCATGATGCAGCCTGCCGGACCTTCAATATCCTGCTGGCAGAAGACCGCCGGGTGGTAGTAGCGCTGTTGATGGGTTCATCTGAATCGTAGGAGCGGACCTCGTCCGCGATTTTTATACCGCGATCGCGGACAAGGTCCGCTCCTACAGGTGAAACAAACAGTTGTGGCGGCCGCGCTATTTTAACAGCGCCTCGACGGAGAACCCTTCCTGCTCCAGGATACGTTTGAGTTTCTTCAACGCATCCATTTGTATTTGCCGGACACGCTCACGCGTCACCCCGATTTCCTTACCCACTTCTTCCAGCGTGGACACCGAATATCCATGCAGACCAAAGCGGCGCTCAACAACCTCCCGCTGCTTGTCGCTGAGCTGTGACAGACAATCCTCAATGTTGGAATGAACACTCTCTTCCTGCAGGGCTTCGGTCGGATCCTTGACCGTGTCATCCGAGATGGTATCAAGCAGCGTTTTTCCGGAGTCACGCATCACGCTGCTGTCTGTTGATGTTGTTCGCTCATTCAGTCCCAGCATGCGTTCCACATCTTCAATCGGCTTGTTCAACAGCCCTGCAATGTCCTCGGCGGACGGTTCATGATCAAGTGTTTGTGCAAGATTACGCGCTGCACGGAGATAGACGTTAATTTCCTTGACGACATGAATCGGCAGACGGATCGTGCGTGTCTGATTCATGATGGCACGTTCGATAGTTTGCCGGATCCACCATGTGCCATAGGTCGAAAAACGAAAACCGAGTTCGGGATCAAATTTCTCAACCGCACGAATCAGACCGAGATTGCCCTCTTCGATCAGATCCAGGAAGGCCAGACCGCGGTTCATATAGCGCCGGGCAATCTTCACCACCAGGCGCAGGTTACTCTCGATCATGCGCTTGCGGGCTGCCTCATCACCCTGCTGCGCAAGCCGCGAGAATTTAACCTCCTCCTCTGCCGTCAGCAGTGGCGAAGCACCAATCTCGTTGAGGTAAAGCCGGGTGGGATCATGACTGTCTGCAGCATTTGCCCGTACCTTCCTTGTACCAGGTCTGGTAACAGGCTTATCATGACCCCTGGCAGGCACCTGTCGCTTGTCGGACTGGCCTGCAGCGTTACTCTTGTCGGGTTCCTTGCGTTTTGCCACTGGCATCCCCGCCATTCATTGTTACCGCCCCTGCTGTTCATAAAACAGGCAAGGCCTGGGTAAAGATGATTACATCATCACTTCCGTGGCAGGTACTTCAGGGGGTCTACCGGTTTTCCATCCTTGCGGATTTCAAAATACAGTTCATTGCGGCTGGTACCGCTACTCCCCATCTTTGCAATCATTTGTCCTGCTGAGACGTATTCACCTTATGCAACACGCAACTTGCTGTTATGCGCGTAAGCGCTGGGGATAGTTGCGCGGGTTTTTGCGAGAATAATCCTGCCATAGCCAACAAGTCCACTCCCGGCATACACAATCGTGCCATTACCGGCGGCATTCACCGGCTGATCCGCATGCCCGCCTATCTCGATGCCCCGCTTGCCGCTGGCATTTGACTGAAACCTGCTCAATACCCGGCCCCGTGTCGGCCAGACCCAGGGGCCGTTAAACGCCTTGTTGCTGGATGCCGGTGGTACCGATTTTAGAGGTGGCGTGCTTGCCGGCCGGTCGACCGGCTTTGGTGCAGGGGCTGCAACCGGTCTGGATGCGACCACCGGTTTGTTCTGCCTCAGCGGCGCTACCGTCACTCCATTGCTGCGCGCAGCCGGCCGTACCCGCAAGCGCTGCCCGCTATAGATCGTGTACGGCGGCCGTATACCATTGAGGCTCGCGAGTTCCCGGTATCCCAATCCATGTGCCCAGGCAATCGAATACAGGGTGTCACCCCGCTCCACGACCGTGTAGTCACCACTGGATTTTTTAGCCGGCGTACGCCCGGCCTGTGTTTTTATTGTCGTCGCCTGGTTGTTACGCGTATCAATCGGCGCGCGGGCAGACTGGGAGCCGCAAGCGGACAGCAGCAACAGACAAACAGGAATTATTATATGACGATAGCGCATTATCAGCGGAAATAGAAAAAGGCGACAACGGCCAGGACAATCACAAGCCAGCCAAGACGTTCAACATAAATGCGTAACTTCTGCTCCATCCCCGGCCCGCCCCAGGCCATCAGACCAGCCACCAGAAAGAACCGGCCGCCACGACCAAGGATCGAACCGATCACAAACAGGGGCATAGTCATCGCCAGCGTGCCCGCGGCAATCGTGAATACCTTGTAGGGTATGGGCGAGAACCCGACCACCAGTATTGCCCAGAAGCCCCACGTCTCAAACCAGTTACGGGCATGCAGGTACTTGTCCCAGTAGTGGCTTTCCTGCAACCACGGCTGAATCAGGTCGAAGGCGAAGAAACCAATAAAATATCCCAGCAAGCCGCCCAGCACCGAGGCCAGCGTGGTGATGGCCGCGTATCGCCAGGCG
>DAOVVG010000247.1 GCA_030632175.1 Gammaproteobacteria bacterium | reverse complement strand
GGCCAATTCCTCGATAATCTCCTCCGTGCGCTCCAGAGTGGCCTGCGCTGCAGCGCGTATACGACAATAATCCCGCACATCCGGATCCTCACGCCGGTTACCGGGGAGCATGGACAGGTAGCTGTTTTCACTATCCAGCATACGCTGTTTCAGGCCGGCAACTATCGCCTCTTCCCGGAGTTCCACCTCGGCAACCAGCACCGTATGCTGATCGTCAATAATGATTGAACGCAAATCATGATAGCGCTCGACTTCCGGATGCCCGCTGACAACTTCTGCAAACACAGCTTCCGCGCCCTGATCTCTTACATCAGCCAGAAAACGCATGTTAACGCTGCCGAGGAAAAAGGCTGTCAGGCCAAGCAACACTGCAATCAACATGGAGAAGCCGATATCCCAGTAGGGATTACCCGTGTACACAGTCAGCAGAATACCGGTCGATGCCAGTAACACACCCAGTGTCGCCACGCTATCCTCCAGCACAACTGCGACCAGCGTAGGATCATCGGAGCGCAGCAATGATTCCAGAAAACCGTGCTTTCCACGGACGCGCATTTGCTTCAGGAATTCGCGCACAGCAACGGCCAGTGAATAACCATCCAGAACCAGTGCAATGAACAGCACCAGGCCGGCCACCCACAATGGATTAAAACTGAAACCAAGCAGTTCAAGCGCCGCCGGCGGCGCCTTCTGCCCCGCCACTGCCCAGGAATGCCATGCATGCGCCAGTCCCAGGCCGCAACCAATTGAAAACAGACCGATGGCACTCCACAGGTTCCACAAATATTTCTTCTGCCCGTGACCAAAGGCATACTCAGCGTCCGAGGGCCTTTCAGCGACTTTCAGCCCGATCAGCAAAAAACCCTGGTTCAGACTGTCCATCAGGCTGTGAATTGCCTCGTTCATCATGGAGGCCGAATGCGTTACAACGGCCGCAACAAATTTCAGCACCGTCAGGATTGCATTCGCAACCAGCGCAGTAATCACTGCCTTGCTTGAGCCGTGCGCCATAATCCGTATTCCTTCGCTGTTAATGATTCACTGCTGCCATGTAAGCCCCTGTGCCGAACAATCAAGGAGCACCCTTTGTTGTAATGTGGCGACTGTCATTGATAACGCACGTTATCCACCTCTATCCAGCCGCCCTGCAGACGGCCATCAGGATCATGATGGGTCCAGTGGATTACACCACCACGGTCATTCCATTCATAACGGCCGCGCACAGCCAGCGACAAATCCTTGCGCGCCGGTATACGCCGGGAAAGATCGATATTATGCGCGATCATAACGGTGTGACCATCATCCAGTTCCAGTATGAACTTCTGATGCCGCGCGCCCTCGTTATCATCACGCAGCACACGACTGATATGTCCACGGGTTTCAAGCCAAACGCCTGACTGGCCTGCAGCATAGGCCTGCTGCAGCGCACCCTCGTGCGCTACAACTTCATGATCGGCAGTCTGGCTATTCGGGACATAGTGCTGGTAGGCCAGCAGGCCCAGCACAATCAGGACCGGCAATATCCGGCGACCGGACAGAAAACGTTTATTGTTCATGGTATAGAGCCGTCATTGCAGGGTAGTCAGGGCTCAGCGTTTCAGGATAGAACCCAGCACCCCGCGCGAGATCTGGCGTCCCAGTGAACTACCTATGGATCGCACAATACTCTTCAACATCGCCTCCACGACACCCTGGCGGTTACTGCGCCTGCCGGTCGGTTTCTTTGCTGCGGGTTTTTCAGCAGCTGCATCAGCCTCTTCACGCGCCGTCTTCTCGGCCCGCTCGTTAAGCATTTCATAGGCGGACCGCCGGTCCAGTGGCTGATCGTAACGCTTGCTGAAGATACTTGCCTCAATAACCGCGTTACGCTCGGCAGCTGTGGCCGGTCCCAGCCTTGATGCCGGCGGGCGGATCAGAACCCGGTCTACCACGCCCGGTATCCCCTTTCCTCCCAGCGTTGAAACGAGCGCTTCACCCACACCAAGCTCCTTGATGGCTTCAGCGGCATTAAACGCCGGGTTTACACGAAATGTCTCTGCGGCTGCGCGCACAGCCTTCTGGTCTCGCGGGGTAAATGCGCGCAAGGCATGCTGGATTCGATTACCCAGCTGTCCCAAAACCGGATCAGGAATATCCAGTGGATTCTGGGTAACAAAATAAACACCAACACCCTTGGAACGAATCAGGCGCACCACCTGTTCAATCTTGTCAACCAGCGCCTGCGGTGCACCTTTAAACAACAAGTGCGCCTCATCAAAGAAAAACACCAGTCGGGGCTTGTCAGGATCCCCCACTTCCGGCAACTCCTCAAACAGCTCGGACAACAGCCACAGCAGGAACGTCGCATACAGCTTCGGTGTCTGCATCAGCTTGTCCGCAGCAAGAATATTAATATTGCCGTATGCCTCGGAACTCATGCGCATAAAATCAAACAGATCCAGTGCCGGCTCACCCATGAACTGACGGGCACCCTCCTGTTCCAGCACCAGCAGACGTCGCTGGATAGCGCCGATAGAGGCGGCGGAAATGTTGCCGTATTCGAGCCGCAGGTCCTTTGCATTTTCACCGGCAAAGGTCAGCAGGGCACGCAGGTCTTTCAGATCCAGCAGCAACAGTCCCTGATCGTCCGCGATTTTAAAAACAGCGTAAATAATGCCTTCCTGGGTGCCATTCAGGTCGAGCATGCGGGACAGCAACAGGGGGCCCATTTCCGACACCGTGGTACGCACCCGGTGGCCCTTTTTCCCAAACAGGTCCCAGAAAACTACCGGGAATGACTCCTGCGTGTAAGGATCAAGACCAATGATCTCGGCCCTTTCGTGCAGCCTGGGATGTTCCTTGCCCGGCTGACAGATGCCGGACAAATCACCTTTTACGTCCGCAAGGAATACCGGCACTCCACGACGTGAAAATTCTTCGGCAAGAATCTGCAAGGAAACAGTTTTACCCGTCCCCGTGGCGCCGGCAATCAGACCATGGCGATTTGCCAGGCGCGGCATAAGATAAACGGGCTGTTCACCCTTGCCTACAAAAATACCTGGATCATCTTGCATGAATAAAGGCTCCTGCCTGCCGGTTAGTTAGTTTTGCGACTGATCGCCCGGTAAACTACCCAGACTGTCGATAATACGTGCATATTGACCGCCCAGATCTTTCAGTTCCTGCAACTCGAACATGGATGCGGGTTGACCCGATGATTTGATCGCGCGCTGAATTGCCTGCATGCGCGCAATGACCTTTTCCAGCTGTTCCTGTGCTTCACTCATAGCTGACATCTGCTACCCCACTGACTTCATAATCCACACCACAGGTAAATACACAGCGGTACAACATGCTTATCCGCGTAGTATACACATCGACCAGCACGCAAAAGGATAGACAAAAACAGGGCAGACAGATCAGTCTGAAGCGTCCTGCTTCTCTGGCAAGGGGTCTTCTTTATCGCCCTTTGGCTTGCTGTGCGCTGGCGGCATGAAATTCCGGCGCATGCGCCGCCGTGATAAATAGTCCGATATCACACCGTAGATCACTGCTACCAACACGCCTCCAAGCAATGAAAGCAACAGGTAGTGAGCATTCCATATATACACATAGGCTACCTCCACATAACCCGACTTCAGCAAATCGAAAGCCACCTGGAAGTTTTCCACCAGGCTGTCACTGACCGGCGGCAACTGCAGCTGCGCCGGGGGTGGCTTGTCGATCCAGAACCAGATCACCCAGCCAAGCAGGAACACGACGAATGCACTACGCAACATAGAAAATAATCTCCACCGGATAAAAAAGGCCGGATATCAATCCGGCCTGCATGACTACACCTGCTCAGCCTGTTACTGCTTCATGGCAGCATCGGCTTTTTCAGTCGCCTCGTCCGCGGCTTCTTTTGCTTCCTCGACAGCTTCTTCTGCCTCATCAGCGGCTTCTTCTGCAGCTTCGGCCATGTCCTCTGCCACTTCTTCAGCCTTCTCCGCTGCCTCCTCGGCAGCTTCTGTCACGGTTTCTGTAAGTGATTTGGAATCATCCTTGTCGCCACAACCGGTAATAAACAGGACGGCACTAAACACCACAACTAACAGCTTTTTCATCTTCACACTCCCTGG
>DAOVVG010000058.1 GCA_030632175.1 Gammaproteobacteria bacterium | reverse complement strand
GGGATTTTCTGCTGATCGATACCCTGAACGGGCATTTTGATAATTTTACCCGTGAAATGGATCATCCCTATGATGAGTGGCGCAAGGCACGCAGTGAAGAGGCGGAAGCCTTGCGCACGGTTGAGAATGACGCGCTGAAACGCAAGTTACTGGGCGTGGCGGCCATCATCGGGGCTGTTGTGCTGGAATCATCAAATAACGGCAACTACGGGAAGTCGGTGTTGCGCGATTCGCTGATTCTGGGTGGTGCCTACGCGATCAAGTCCGGATTTGACAAGGATTCAGAATCAGAAATTCACCGTGACACCATTATCGAGCTGGACGAATCGTTTTCTTCGGAAGCACGTCCGCTGGTGGTGGAAGTGGAGGGCGAAGTGCACGAGTTAACCGGTTCCGCCGAGGTCCAGTACGCGCAGTGGCGAGCATTGCTGAAACGTATCTATGCCTCCGAGACCGGTTTTTCAGGTTCCTGAGGACGACCCGACGTGTCGTCCGGCAATCAGCACACGCAGACCCGTATGACACCGGAGTTACATCCACCGGGTGGCACGCAGCCCGATGGTCCCCCCGAGACTGAAAATTATCGCTGGTTGTGGCTATCACTGGCAGCGGTTCTGATCGTGGGTCTGCTGGTTGTTCTCGCGTTGCCGGTGCTTGTCGGTCAGCCTCAGCCGGAATCAGTGACGCCGTCGGCGACGGTTGCCCCGCAGACGCAGGGTGCCGAGGCCACGCAGGCGATGCAGGATTATTTACAACTGCGCGCGAAGCTCGAACTCGAAAATGTGTCGCGCTGGGGCGAGCCGGACTGGAGTCAGGCAGCGGAAGCGGCCGATGCCGGCGCCCGCCATCTGGCCCAGCGGCAATACAGTGCAGCGGCAGCCAGTTATACCCAGGCACTGCAGACCCTGGAGCAACTATATGCCGGTCGTGATGCACGGTTGGTGGCGGCACTGGCAACCGGTGAGCAGGCACTGGCTGATAATGCTGTAGCGCAGGCAACTGAACAGTTTCAACGGGTACTGGCCATAGAACCGCAGCATGTTGCAGCGACTCGTGGTCTGGTGAGGGCGGCGGTACGTGAGCAAGTGTTGCAAGCCATGCACGCAGGTGAACAGGCAGAGCGTGTAGAGGATGTCGCGGCAGCACTGCTTGCCTACCAGCAGGCTGTCTCGCTGGATGATGCGTATCAGCCGGCTGTGGTCGCTATCAAGCGGCTTGATGAACAATTGGCAACTACCGCTTTCGGCACCGCCATGACCCGGGCGTTGACAGCACTGGATGCCGGACGACTGAATGATGCGGGCAAGGCGCTGGCTGAAGCGGCGCAACTGCAACCGGATGCTGTTGCTGTCACTGATGCACAGCAACGGCTGGCGCAGGCACGACTGCAGTCACGCCTGGGACGTTTGCGGCGCGATGCAACGAAACAGGTAGCTGCGGAGAACTGGCAGGCAGCAGCTGACCTCTATGCGCAGGTACTGGCGCTGGACAATAATGCCGGTTTTGCAAGGGAAGGACAGGCGCATGCCAGGGACCGGGTAAAGCTGCACGCCCAGTTTGATCATTATCTCGATCAGCCCGACCGCGTCTATTCGCCGGAGCCGCTGGCAAATGCCCGCGAGTTACTGGCTGCGGCCAGTGCCGCGCCGACGGATGAACCGGTGCTGGCAAGCAAGATCGCTGCCTTGCAGAGTCTGGCGACGCAGGCCGGGACGCCGATAGCTGTCAACCTGAGTTCCGATGGCGAGACCGATGTGGCGATTTATCATGTGGGCAAGCTGGGGCGTTTTGTGCATCGTCAACTTGAATTGTTGCCCGGTAACTACACGGTAACCGGTTCACGTCAGGGTTATCGCGATGTGCGCAAGGTGATGACGATAGCGCCCGGCAGTTCGGCCGTTTCACAATTAATTGTGTGTGAGGACCGGATTTGAGCCGTATCTTCATTGTTCACGATGTGCGTGGCGAGCGTCGGCTGGGTGAGGCGGACTTGCCACTGACGCTGGGCGGCACAGCAGGCGGTGATATTGTTCTGCCTGATTTTCCGGCAGATGCCGTTATTGGCTATATTGCGCTTGCCGAGGGTCACCTTTATATACAACCGGCTACTGATGCCGCTGTGCAGTTATTTCATAACCACGAATTCCTGACCGGCTCAACCTGGTTGAAGTCGGGCGATGAAGTACAAATCGGAGATACCGTTTTACAGTGGCGGGTGCAGGGGGATCAGGTGTTCGTCACTACCCGGCGTCATGTTGCAACTGCCACACTGGTGCCGCCGGACCAGCCGCCGCCGTCGCTGTCGGATCAGCCCCCGGTAACGCCCCCGCCGGTAATTCCGGATGTCGTCGCGACGACCCCGAAAAATCACGGCCAAAGGAAATGGCGCTGGGCGGCTCTGACTGTTTTTGTCGTGTTGTTGCTGGCAACGGCATTCGTGCTGCTGGCCACCCCGGTTGCTGTCATCATTACTCCGTCACCGGCTGCACAATCACTGCAGGGATTTCCACCTGCCGTGACGCTCGGTGAACGCCTGCTGGCATTGCCCGGTCGCTACACGGTGAGTGCCTCTCTGCATGGCTACCGGCCACTGCAGGAATCAATTGCGGTAAACATGGGCGGGTTACAGGAATTTCGGCTGCAGCTTGAACCACTGCCCGGGCACGTCAGTATCCAGCTTGATCCAGCGGTTGACTACACCGTCTATGTCGACGAGGTGGCGGTCACGACTGACGCAGCGGCGATTACAGAGATACCGCGGGGCAAGCATCGGCTGCGTGTCGAGACTGAACGCTATCTGCCCGTCTCTGCGCAGGTTGATATTGCCGGTCTGGGTGAGGCGCAGCAATTTTCCTACCGTCTGCAACCCGGTTGGGCCACGGTAGAGCTGGTGACGCAGCCGGCCGGTGCTGCTGTTCGAATTGATGATGAATCGCTTGGCGTTACCCCGCTGAATATCGAGGTCATGCAGGGCACGCGGACGCTGTTGCTGTCACTGGAACAGCATAAACCGGTCACGATGCAACAGGCGTTTGTTGCGGGTTCAAATCTGAAGCTGGATGATATTGTGCTGGCACCTGCTGATGGCACGCTGGTATTAAGCAGTGTGCCGTCTGGTGCCACCATCAGTGTCGGTGGTGAATATCACGGCACGACGCCGGCGACGCTGACGCTCGAGTCCGGCAGGCAACATACGGTACGGTTGACCCGGCCGGGTTATCAGGCCGTAGACAAACCGATACAACTGGCGCCGGAAGAACAGCAGACGCTGGAGCTCGGACTGCCGCCCCGGTATGGCGTGGTCTTCGTCAAGGCGGTGCCGGCAGATGCCAGCCTGGTGCTCGATGGCAAACCGGCCGGCAAGGCAACCCGGCGTTTAAGTCTGACAACGCGTGCGCACACGCTCGAAATCAGCAAACCGGGTTATGTCACTCAACGGGTTACGGTGACACCGCGTAACGGTGTCAGCAAGAATGTTGATATTACTTTAAAAACTGCCGAACAGACCCGTGTGGAGAAACAGGCCGCGGCGACTCCTCCGACACTGACGACGGCCGCCGGTCAGATTCTTCACCGGGTACGTCCTGCTGGCAACTTTCGCATGGGTGCGTCGCGTCGGGAGGCCGGGCGCCGTGCCAATGAAAGTCCCCGGCTGGTGCAGTTAACACGGCCTTTTTACCTCGGCGCGAAAGAGGTCACCAATGGTGAGTACCGGCGTTTCCAGTCCGCCCATAGTTCCGGAAGCGCCGAAGGGGTTTCGCTGAATGAGGATAATCAACCAGTGGTCAATCTGGGTTGGGATGATGCCGCACGTTATTGCAACTGGTTAAGCACGCAGGACGGACTGCCGGAGGCCTATCGTGAAAGTGCGGGTAAAATGGTAGCCGTGGTGCCGGCAACCACCGGTTACCGGTTACCGACGGAAGCCGAGTGGGTCTATGTGGCACGCAAGCTGGGACGTCAGGAAATGGCACGTTATCCATGGACAGGCAGTTTCCCGCCAACCGGAAAAGCGGGGAATTTCGCCGATGCCAGTATTGCCGATACACTTGCCAACGTGGTGCCTGACTATAATGACGGGTATCGTGGTTCTGCACCGGTAGGCAGCTTTGCAGCTCGACCTGCCGGGTACCATGACCTGGGCGGTAATGTGGCTGAATGGATGAATGATTATTATGCGGTGTATCCCGGTATGGCCGAACAGCAGGTGACCGATCCGGTTGGACCTGCAAAGGGTGAACACCGCGTGGTGCGGGACTCGAGCTGGCGTCAGGGCAGTATTGGAGAGTTGCGTCTGAGTTATCGTGATTACAGCCGGGCCGGGCGACCTGATCTTGGCTTTCGAATCGCGCGCTATGCACAGTGATGATGTGCGAATCTGTGGTGAGGGAGGAGGGTAATCATGCGTAAATATTTACTGGTGTTGCTGGCGGGTTTGTTGTGCGTCGGAAACCTGTATGCCTTGTCGGTCGACACTGACGAGAAACCGCAGGACAGGAAGGTCGAGACACAGAAGTACCAGCCGGCTGCCGGGGACGGCAGCAAACCGGCGTCATCCGCGGCTACCTTCAAACCGACGGAAAAGATCAGTGCAGACAGTGCGGTTTCATTCCCGGTTGATATATGAAGCAGTTCCGGATGCTTGCGAAACCTGAAATTTGTAGCTCTCACAGGAAACGATATCCATGAAAAAAGGTTTTCCCGTTGAACTTGTTTACCAGGTGTTCACGCTGTTGATTGCCTTCATCCTCGTACATGCCCTGTATGTCACCCTGATACGACCACAGGCGAATGCCTTCCTGGCACAGGAGGCAGTCAATATGCAGGTAAATCCCGAATATGTGCAACAGCGTTCGTTCTACGTGGTCATCAAGGATTATGAGCAGGAGAGTTGTTTTGTGTTGATGCTCTGGGCCTTTGCCATTCTGGGTTTCAAGGGCAAGGCTACCCTCAGTCAGCAGAAGTTGCTGGACCAGGATCTGTTGCGATTGCCGGAAGATCTGCCGATTGGTCCGGAAGATACCCGTGACCTGGCAAGCCGGCTGAAGTCGCTGCCGGCCTATATGCAGAACTACCTGTTGCCGCGGGCGTTAATAACGGCGATCGAGCGTTTTGGTGCAACCCGAAACGTGCAGGATGTGTCGACCGCGGCACGCGACATCTGCGAATCCGAGGGTGAACGCATGGAGTCCGAACTGTCGATCATCCGTTATATTGCCTGGGCAATTCCCTCGGTCGGGTTTATTGGCACGGTGCGCGGCATCGGTGATGCGCTCGGGCAGGCGCATCGTGCGGTCGAGGGTGACATTACCGGTGTGACCTCCAGTCTGGGTGTCGCTTTTAACTCAACCTTTATCGCGCTGGTGATCAGTATCGTGCTGATGTTCTTTATACACCAGTTACAGCTGATGCAGGAGCGACTGGTGCTGGACAGTGAGCGCTATATTGATCACTGGTTTATCAGGCGTCTGAAGAGCTGATTAACCCCGACGGATTATCGAGTCATGCAGCGTCGCAAGGTTTCCCCCTTTTCCATGTCGTTTCTCGACATTATGTTCTGCGGTTTTGGTGCCGTGGTGTTGCTGGTGCTTATCCTGAACGCGGATACCGTCAAAGCACGCAACGAAACTTTCGCCGACCTCAGCGCGGATGTCATCAGGCTGGAGCAGGAGGTGCTGGTTGGCCAGGATGATCTGGTGATTGCACGCAACAGCGTGGACGTTACTGAGCAGGAGCGTGTGATTGCGGTAGGTGAGGCAGAGCAAATTGCCGAGACGATCAGCGTGCTGGAACGACAGATTGCGAGCATGAAAAACGAAACGGCGGCGAGTCGTGAAGATATTAACCGCTTGTCCTCGGATCTGAAAACGCTGGATAGCGAACAGAAGCGTCAAAGCGAGCGCGCAATAGCTGCTGCTGGTGACAAGGTGCGCACGTTCAAGGGAGAGGGTGACCGCCAGTATCTCACCGGTCTCAAGGTTGGCGGCAAGCGCGTGCTGATTCTGATAGACGTGTCAGCCAGTATGCTCGATGAAACCGTTGTCAATGTCGTGCGGCGTCGCAATATGGACGACAGTAAAAAACGTAATGCCCCGAAATGGCGGCGTACGCTGGCAACGGCTGACTGGCTGGTCAGTAACCTGCCGTCGACTGCGCGCTTTCAGCTGTATACCTTCAATACCCGTGCGCGTCCGGCGATCTCCGGTTCGGACGGGAAATGGCTGCTGGCTTCAAACCGAAAGGATGTTGATGCCGCAGTGAGTGCCCTGCGCCAACGGGTGCCGGCAGATGGCACCAGTCTCTACCAGGCGCTGGCGGTTGCTAAAAAGCTGTCACCGCGCCCCGATAATATTCTGCTGGTGACCGATGGCCTGCCCACGCAGGGCAGCAACAAGCCTTCAGGTACCACGGTGTCGGCAGCCGAGCGCCTTAAACATTTCGAGACGGCATCACGCTCACTGTCATCCGGTATCCCGGTTAATACCATATTACTGCCCATGGAGGGCGATGCCTATGCCGCTGCAGCCTTCTGGAAGCTCGCGATTGATACCCGGGGTTCATTTATGACACCGGCGCGGGACTGGCCATGAGGTTCTGTTATGGGTAAACGCAAGCGCCGTGATGTGGAAATCTTCAACATGTCATTTCTTGACGTGGTGTCCTGCGGTTTTGGTGCCATTATCCTGTTGCTGGTGATCGTCAAGATTTCCGAGCCTCATGTTATTGAGCGACTGGCGGTTGACCTGACCGGGCTGGTACAGCAGCTTGAGGCAGAGTTGTTTGAAATACGTGGAGAGACCACCGTACTCAACCGGGATCTGGTCAGCAAGCAGCAGCAACTTTCAGAGGCGCGTGAGAAGCTGGCCCGGCTACAGGGTGACGTGTCTTCTGTGCGCGGTCAGTACCGGAGTGCGCGCACTGAGCATGAGACACAGTCAATCATCACCGGGCAATTATCATCAGCGAAGCAGAGTCTGACCGATGAGATGCGCCGCTTGCTGGGTGCTGATTACCGGCGCAGTAATACACGTTCAGCCATTGGTGGGGTGCCGGTTGACAGTGAATACATCATTTTTATCATCGATACCTCGGGTTCAATGCGTCAGCATGCGTGGCCACTGGTGATGAAAAAAGTCAATGAGGTGCTGGATATCTACCCGCGCGTAAAAGGCATTCAGGTAATGAATGACATGGGGGATTACATGTTCTCCCAGTACCGGAGTAAATGGATACCGGACACGGCTGCGCGCCGTAAGGCAATTCTCAAGCGACTCGCCGGTTGGGAGCCGTTTTCGAACTCCAGCCCGGTAGAAGGTATCGAGGCGGCAATACGTCGTTTTCACGCAAAGGACAAACGCATCAGCCTGTATGTGTTTGGTGATGACTTCGCACGGGGATCAATACAGGCGGTTATTAATACCGTTGACCAGCTCAATCGCGCTGACCGCTCGGGCAGAACGCGCGTGCGTATACATGCCGTCGGCTTTCCGGTGCTGTTCGATTTCACCAGCGGGCTGCCGGGGAATGCGGTGCGTTACGCCGCGCTCATGCGTAAGCTGGCGGAAAATAACAATGGCAGCTTTGTCGGGCTGAACGGCTTAAAGCGATAGCCATGTAGAATATTATAACTATATCCTAACTATCAGATATTAAATAGAAAGATAATGGATATAATATTCATGGACTCTGCAAGAACGGGCAATGATCTGCTGGAGTGTCCACTGCAAAACCGCGGTACTGCGTTTACCGAGGCGCAGCGCAAGCGGCTTGGGTTGCTCGGTCTGTTGCCGCCCAACGTAGAGACTCTAAAAGAGCAGGTGCAACGTTCCTATGAGGCATACCAGACAAAGACGACCGGGATGGGACGTCATATCTTCCTGCGCAATCTGCAAGATACCAATGAGACCCTGTTCTATCGACTGCTGACTGACCACCTGACGGAAATGACGCCGATCATTTACACACCGGTGGTGGGGGCGGCCTGTCAGCGCTTCAGTGAGATCTACCGGCGTGCACGTGGTCTGTTTATCGCCTATCCGGAGCGCGACAGTATTGATGAGATGCTGGATAACGCGATAGTACAGAATGTGCGCGTCATCGTTGTCACCGACGGTGAACGTATACTGGGTCTTGGCGATCAGGGTGCCGGTGGCATGGGAATTCCGATTGGTAAACTGTCTCTGTATACCGCCTGTGGTGGCATCGACCCGTCCACGACCCTGCCGGTTATTCTTGATGTCGGTACCAACAACGAAGAACGGCTCGCAGACCCGTTGTATATCGGCTGGCGACACAAGCGGATTACCGGACAGGATTATTTCGATTTTCTGGATATGTTTGTGCAGGCGGTAAAACACAAGTGGCCGGATGTGCTGCTGCAGTTTGAGGACTTTGCACAAACGCATGCGGCCCCGCTGCTGGAACGTTATCGAGACCGGCTGTGCACCTTTAATGATGACATCCAGGGGACAGCAGCAGTTACCGTTGGCACCCTGTTGTCAGCTGTCAAGGTGGCTGGCGAACGCCTGTGTGACCTGAATGTGGCCTTTCTCGGAGCCGGGTCAGCCGGTTGCGGGATTGCCGAACAAATGATCGCTGCCATGGTCAGGGAGGGGGTTACCGAGCCGGAGGCGCGCAGTCGCTTCTTCATGGTCGATCGGCCGGGGCTGCTGCATGACAGCATGGCTGATCTGTTGCCCTTTCAGCAGAAACTGCTACAGCCTCACGAGCGTGTCAAGGGGTGGGCGAGTGATGTGGGTGGCACTATCAGTCTGCTGGATGTCGTGCAGCAGGCAAAGCCAACCATACTGGTCGGTGTATCTGCCCAGCCTGGTCTGTTTACGGAAGAGATTGTGCGCACTATGGCAAGCTATGCCGACCGGCCAATGATCTTTCCAATGTCAAATCCAACGTCACGCGCAGAGGCAGTCCCTGAAGACCTGATTCGCTGGACTGACGGCAAGGCGCTGGTTGCAACCGGTAGTCCTTTTGAGCCGGTGAACTACAACGGCAGGTTCTATCCAATTGCACAGAGTAACAACAGTTACATTTTTCCCGGCATGGGGCTGGGTATCCTTGCTGTCAATGCACGCCGGGTGTCGGATGAGATGTTCATGGCGGCCTCTGTTGCCTTGAGTGAATGCTCACCGGCGCTGGCTGATCCGCGGGCAGCACTGTTGCCCTCGCTGGAAGATATCCGTAATGTGAGTCGCAAGATTGCACTGGCGGTTGCCCGCCAGGCCCAGGCAGAAGGCCTCGCCGGGCAGACAACAGCTGAAGAACTGGAGCAGCGCATTGCTGCCACTATCTGGGAGCCGGAGTATTCGTCGTCCACCTGATAGTGCTAGTGGAAATATATTCGATCAGATGATTTATGGCGGCGAACAACCGACACGCGTGTAGTCTTTGTTTGTCCAGCGACACGGAGGGGGAGGTATGGCAAAGGCAGCTGTAGCAGATTACCAATTTTACAATCATTCGCCGGAGGCTGATGATTTTTACCGGGAAATCGTTGCCGGCTTCAGCCGGAATCCGAGAAGTATCCCGCCAAAATATTTCTATGATGAGGAAGGTTCACGCCTGTTCGAGGCTATCTGTCAACAGCCGGAATACTATCCAACCCGTACCGAGGTGGCACTGCTGGAGAAGCATGCCGGAGATATCAAGTCGCATGTTGGCCATGGCAGCTATTTAATTGAACCGGGCAGCGGCAGTTGTGAAAAGGTCAGGTTGCTGCTTGATACTCTGCGCCCTGCGGTCTATGCGCCGCTGGACATTTCCTGTGAGCATCTAAAGTCAGCGGCCGCCGCTGTTGCGGCCGACTATCCCTGGCTCGACGTGCACGCGGTGTGCACTGATATTACCAATAATGTCTCGCTTGATTTTATTCCCGAGCAGGAGACCCCGGTGATGTTTTATCCCGGTTCGAGTATTGGCAACTTTGATCCGGCTGATGCGGTGGAGTTTCTCACTTGCCTGGCGCAACTGACCGGGCCTGGCGGAGGTCTGCTGATTGGTGTGGATCGGAAAAAGGATCATAAAACACTGCACCAGGCCTACAATGATGCCAGTGGTGTGACGGCTGCTTTTAACCTGAACCTGCTGCAGCGTGCCAATCGCGAACTTGACGCGGACTTCAATCTTGATGCCTTTGAACATTTTGCCGCGTATAACAGTGTTGCCGGGCGCATTGAGATGCACCTCATCAGTACGCGCAGGCAGACGGTCAATATTGATGGGCACAAGTTTGATTTTAATGCCGGCGATTCCATACATACCGAGAATTCCTATAAATACACTGATGAGGAATTCCAGACGCTCGCGCAACAGGCAGGGTTTTCACTCTGTGACGTATGGACAGACAGTGACAGCCTGTTCAGTCTGTATTTTCTGCGTGTCAGCCAGGGCTGATACAGTTCTGCTTTGGCATTAAAAAGCAGAATTACTCCAGACACGCCTGATATTGACGTACCCATAAACACTTGAACACTGACAGCGAACTTGACAAGGGTCTCTCAATGAAAATTCTTATGCTGCTTACTTCGCACGATCAACTCGGAGATACCGGCAGGAAAACCGGTTTCTGGCTGGAGGAGTTCGCTGCTCCCTATTACGTGTTCAGGGATGCGGATGCGGATGTCACGCTTGCTTCTCCTGAAGGCGGCCAGCCACCGCTGGATCCAAAAAGCGCGGAGCCGGATTCCCGGACTGAAGCAACAAAGCGTTTCGATGCCGATGATGAGGCACAGGCCGCGTTGGCAAATACCGTGAAACTTTCAGATATACAGGCAGCTGATTACGACGCGTTGTTTTATCCGGGTGGACACGGACCGCTCTGGGATCTGGCGGAAGATCGTCGCTCTATAGCCTTGATTGAATCGATGTATGCAGCCGGAAAACCGGTTGCTGCCGTATGCCATGCGCCTGCTGTACTCAAGAGT
>DAOVVG010000111.1 GCA_030632175.1 Gammaproteobacteria bacterium | reverse complement strand
TTCCCCTCTCCCTCCGGGAGAGGGCCAGGGAGAGGGGATGCTTCTATTTGAGCCCGGTTGTTGTTTCGAAGCTGTTACCTGTCCCCACCCTTGGAAAAGATTACTGGCTGTACAAAAGGGATTCCCCTCTCCCTCCGGGAGAGGGCCAGGGAGAGGGGGTAAAATTCATGCAGTAAATCCCGTGCCTGCTGCCGAGGGGAGATTGTCGCGCTTTTTTCTATGGCATTATTAGCCCATGACCCTTACTGAACTGCGTTACATCACTGCTGTTGCCCGCGAACGTCATTTTGGCCGTGCGGCCGAGGCCTGTTTTGTCAGCCAGCCAACCCTGAGTGTGGCAGTGCGCAAGCTGGAAGATGAGCTTGGCGTGTTGTTGTTCGAGCGTCATGCCGGTGATGTGACCGTGACCCCCGTCGGTGAAAAAATTGTTGAACAGGCGCTGCGTGTGCTGGAGGAGAGTGAGGTCATCCGGCAGCTTGCCGTGGCCGGCAAGGACCAGTTAACCGGGCCCCTGCGGATTGGTGCTATCCACACTGTCGGGCCTTACCTGTTTCCGGACCTGGTTCCTGTTCTGCATGACCTTGCGCCGGAGATGCCGTTGTTTCTTGAAGAGAATTACACGGCGGTGTTGACTGAGAAGCTGAAACAGGGACAGCTGGACGTCATTATTGTTTCGCCACCCTATGACGAACCGGGTGTACTCACCCTGCCACTTTATGAAGAGCCCTTTGTTGTGCTGTTGCCCAGTGCACATCCACTTGCCGCACATGATGTGATTACCCATCAGCAGCTTGCCGATGACACCTTGTTGTTGCTGGGCAGTGGTAACTGTTTTCGCGATCAGGTCATCAAGGCCTGTCCGGATTGTATTGCCAGTGACGGTGGTCAAAGCAGCCTGCAGTCCACGGTGGAGGGCAGTTCACTGGAGACCATTCGCTACATGGTGGCAACCGGGATGGGCGTGACTGTGCTGCCTTGTACTGCTGCCGGTGCCGATCGGTACTCGCAGCGCCTGTTGAGTATTCGCCGTTTTGTTGACCCGATCCCGGGTCGGCAGGTAGCACTTGCCTGGCGCAAGACCTTTCCGAGACCGAAGGTGATTGACGTGTTGAAGCAGGCGGTTGCTGCCTGTCACCTGAGCTGCGTTAATCACATCACCTGAAAAACTGGCGATACACGCACCTGGCCTGGGTACGTAACATTAAGAAGAAGTTTGCTGCTGATACTCCGTTTCCGATTATTGCCGATCTTTCAATGGATGGTGCGCACAGCTACGGCAGGGTGCAGCCGGGTGCCAGTGACACCTCGGCAGTATCATCAATGGTCTGCAGACGCCGGAAGGTGTTGCTGGCGTCCTGGACTGGTTGTTTGTAGAGCGCTGGTCAGATTGCGGTGTAACTGGATCGAATTAACTAGCTGAAATGTATATAAAAATATAATATATATTGACAAAACATAAGAATACGCTAATATAAGCAATAACTGTAGAAACTCATCAAACAGGAGGTGTCTCGTGTACATCGATAGTCTGACGATAGCTGCAATTGTTGTGTTTGTGATCGCCTTGGCGATGTTTGTTAAAAACTGTTTAATCAACAGTTGTATCCTGGCATCCGACCGCAAGGCATCAAATAAAGGCAGTGCTCGCGCGGGTGGCAAATAATGAGCCTCGCGATGCAGACCATCTGTCGTGCAACTGCGGGGAGCCTGGCTCCCGGATGTATGCAGGATCTGCTGGCGAACGGCGGCCAATTGGTTGATGTTCGTTCGCCGGCAGATTTTCGTCGAAACAGTCTTCCCGGCGCTCTCAACCTGCCGGTAGATGCACTCTGTTATGAACACCGTCAGCTGAACAGCCGACGTCCGGTTATCGTGTATGGCGCCAGTGAAGTACGCAGTGCCCGTGCGGCACGATTGCTGGCCGGCAAGGGGTTCTCGCGCATTTATCATCTCGCGGAACGCCAGTAACCAACACGCCTGCATTCACCTGTATCCACCTGTACCCACCTGTACCCACCTGTACCCATGAGTATCGAAACATTCGAGAGCCTGTCGCTAACGCTGGGTATTGGCGGACTGGTGTTGTACATGATTTATATTATGTACAAGCTGGCACAGGAATCAGGTGCCGGACGTTTCGGAACAGCGATGATTTTTCTGGGCCTTGGTTTGGGTATTATTGGTTTTGCTGCGAAGTCGGTGATCCAGATGGTGATTCAGGTTTAACCGGGTTTTCCCCGGTGTCGTCGCACGCTTCACCCTGTTGCCCGATCACCGGGTCATCATCATCCATGATTATCTGGTGCGCCGGGCCCTCCATGTCATCGAACTGCCCGGAGCGCACTGCCCACAGAAAAATCCACACGATTAAGCCCACCAGTAGCAGTGAGACGGGAATCAACAGATAAAGTATTTCCATAACGGCGCGCTACTTGCTCCGGGTCAGTCGCAGGGCATTCAAAACCACCAGCAGTGAACTCGATGACATGCCGATGGCCGCCATCCACGGGGCTACAAAACCCAGTGCCGCAGCCGGCAGGGCAACCAGATTGTAACCTGCCGCCCAGGAGAGGTTCTGCCTGATGACCCGCAGGGTCTTGCGGGCCAGTAGAATACCGCCGGTCAGTGCCTCCAGGTTGTTAGACAGTAACAGCATGTCGGCGTTTGCCTGACTGATGTGCGCGGCATCACGCATGACGATGGAGACATCGGCGGCCGCCAGTACCGGTGCATCATTGATGCCATCACCGACCATTACCACCACGGCGCCCTGTTGCTGCAAGGTCTGTACCTGCTGCAGCTTGTCGGCTGGTGACATGCCGGCACGTACATCTTCGATACCGGCCTCATCGGCCAGCTGCTGTGCGGCTGACGGGGTGTCGCCGCTCATCAGCAGTACCTGCTTGCCGCTGTCCCGCAAGGTCTTGATGATGGCGGGTGCTTCCGGTCGCAGGGTGTCGCGCAGCAGGAAACGCGCGTGTGCCTGACGTGTATCGGCCAGTATCACCTGGCTGCCGTCTGCCGGATCACCGTGCAGGGCTTCGCTGTCGGCGTCGGTATGCGTGGCGATGAATTTTGCATTGCCAATAAACCACGGTGTGTCATCAATGCGGGCGCTGATGCCGGCGCCGGGATGGTTCCTGAACTCGTTGGCAGTGACAATCTTGCCATCGGCTGCAGCAGCGATAAGGGCCTTGCCGACGGGATGTTCGGACTGTTGTTCCAGTGCGGCCGCGATTGCCAGCACGGTGCGTTCATCAAGATGCGACAGGCATTGAACGCGACTCACTGCCGGTGTACCGAATGTCAGCGTGCCGGTCTTGTCAAAGATGACGTGGGTGCACTGTGCCAGTGTCTCAAGGCTGTGGCTGCGGATGGTCAGCAGGCCGTGGCCCATCAGGGTGCCGGTTGCTGCACTGATGGCCGTCGGTGTGGCCAGTGACAGTGCACAGGGACAGGTTACGACGAGCACAGCAACGAGTACCGGTAGCCAGTTGTCAGGTGCGTGTTGCCACCAGTAATAGCCAACTACTGCGGCGATGACCAGCACGATACCGACAAACCAGGATGCAACCCGGTCAGCAAGCCGGGTGATGGCAGGTTTCTGGTTTTGTGCCTGTTCCAGCAGGCGCAGGATTTCTGCCAGCACGGTATCCAGTCCGACCTGTTCCACATGCAGGTAGAGCGGGCTCTCGATATTGATGCTGCCACCGATGAGACGGGCACCCTGCTGCTTGCGCAGCGGTGTACTTTCGCCGGTCAGCAGGGCCTCGGACACGCTGGACTCGCCAGCCGTGATGGTGCCGTCAGCCGGGACCGACTCACCGGGCTTGATGAGAACGGTGTCACCGGCCTGCAGTTCGGTCAGCGGGATGATGTCCTGTTGTTCACCGTTTGTGGTCGCCGTAATGCGCGTAGCCATGGCAGGCATCGCCTGGCTGAGTTGCTCCAGTGTTTCTGCGCCGCGCTTGCGTGCCATGAGTTCGAAGTAGCGGCTGACCAGCAGGAAGAAAATAAACATGACGACCGAGTCGTAGTACACCTCGCCGTGGCCGGTCCAGCTGGCATGCACGCTGCCACCGAAGGCAACCAGAATGCCAAGTGCAACAGGTACGTCCATGCCGACGCTGCGGTTGCGCAGGTCGCGCCACGCCCCGCGAAAGAACGGTGCGCCGGAGTACAGCAGTACCGGCGTCGTCAGTAACAGGCCGATCCAGCGGAAGAAGGTCCGGAAGCCGGCTTCCATGCCGGACCAGTCGCCGACATACAGGGCGATGGATAACACCATCACTTGCATGCCCAGTACGCCGGCAATGCCAATGCGCCGTAGCTGGTTGCGGCGTTCACGTTCAAAGGCCTGTTGCTGCTGTTGCGGGTCGTAGGGGTGTGCGGTGTAGCCAATGTTGTGGATGGCTTGCAGGATGTCGCTGAGTTTTATTTGTGTGTCATCCCAGCGGACGCGTGCACGCCGGGTTGCGTAATTGACCTGTACCTCCAGTACCCCGGGCAGTTGTGACACATGACGTTCATTCAACCACACGCAGGCAGCGCAGGTGATGCCTTCCAGGATCAACGCTGCTTCCTGCTGATGCTCGCCGGTGGCACGTACAAAGGTCTTCTGTATCTCGGGATGGTCGTAGACCTGGCTCTGGCGGATAAAGTCGGGTAGCAGTTCCTGGCCGGTAGCCGAGGGTGCAGTGCGATGCCGGTAGAAACCTGCATTGCCGGAGTCGACGATCGCCTGTGCCACCGCCTGACAGCCGTAACAGCACATGGGTTGGTCGTGGCCGTTAATCGCAACATTCAGATCCAGTCCACGGGGTACCGGCAGGCCGCAGTGAAAACAACTCGTCACCGGGCCTGCGGCGGCGGACGTCGGGTTGATTGCGGGGTCGGGGGAGGGCACTTTGGTAATTAAAGACCGGTGTTGGGGACGATCATCGACTGTAAACCGTTGCTGCGCATAGCATAGCGTACTGTCAACAACAGGATGTGATCTGAAATTGGTATTTTACTATCTGTTGATATAGATCAATTAACACCCGCTGTGCCGGAAAGATAATGCATCCACGCGATATTAATTGCCAGCTGCCGGGGTGCTGTATTTCGGTAAATTATTGTCTATAAACAGGGTATTGACTCGTTAGTCTGCAGGGAAGAGACTAGCGGGGGACTGGCCATCAGCAAGAATAACGAGGGGAGATCACTAATGGTGCTACAACACGTATGGGGTTTGTTTACCAATCCAAAGCGTGAATGGGAAGCTATTCGCGACGATGAATGCACCATAGGCAAGTGTTACGCGATACATGTCCTGATCCTCGCGGCCATCCCGGCCATTTCCGGATTTATAGGTACCACCCAGTTTGGTTGGCAGATCGGTGCCGGTGACCCGGTCAAGTTGACGGTGCAGAGTGCCGGGCTGATTGCGGTGGCTTATTACTTTGCGATGCTGGTTGGTGTGTATTCACTGGGTTGGATGATCCACTGGATGGGTGACACCTACGACGCGAAAGTGCCCTTGTCACAGTGTGTAGTGCTGGCGGCCTACACGGCCACGCCGTTGTTTCTCATTGGCCTGATGGAGCTTTACCCGGTGTTGTGGATCAATATGGTAGTGGGTATCCCGGCGCTGGCCTACACGGTCTATCTGCTTTATACCGGCGTGCCCGTCATGATGGGTATTTCCGAGGATCGCGGCTTTCTGTTTTCCAGTGCGGTACTGGCGGTCGGCCTGGTAGCGTTTGTCGCCTTGCTGGCGGCCACCGCGATTCTCTGGGGGATGGGTCTGGAACCGCAGTTCACGCGTTAATACCATTCTCTTGTAGAATAGCTCTGTAACAGAATGTTAGCATATACTGAAATATATAAAATAACTGTGTATCCTGTTGTTTTATAAGTAAACGATAAGGGAGTTCGGCATGTCAGATCAGCAAACCTATAACTACAAGATAGTCAGACAGTTTTCTATCATGACCCTTGTCTGGGCCATTGTCGGCATGTTGGTGGGTGTGCTTATCGCGGCCCAGCTGGCCTGGCCGGCACTGAACTTTGATATTCCCTGGCTGACATTCGGGCGCATACGTCCATTGCATACCAATGCGGTGATCTTCGGCTTTGGTGGCTCGGCGTTGTTTGCGACTTCTTACTATGTGGTACAGCGTACCTGTCATGTACGGTTGTTGAGTGACAAGCTGGCGGCCTTTACTTTCTGGGGCTGGCAGTCGGTGATTGTGCTGGCAGCGCTCACCTTGCCGCTCGGCATTACCCAGAGCAAGGAGTACGCCGAGCTGGAATGGCCCATTGATATCCTGATTACGCTGGTGTGGGTTGTCTATGCGGTGGTTTTTTTCGGCACCATTGTGAAACGCCGCGTGCCGCACATTTATGTGGCCAACTGGTTCTTTGGTGCTTATATTCTTACCGTCGCCATACTGCATATCTTCAACAGTGCAGCGGTACCGGTTACCCTGGTGAAATCCTATTCTGCATACGCCGGTGTGCAGGACGCCATGGTGCAGTGGTGGTACGGGCATAATGCGGTGGGTTTTTTCCTGACAGCCGGGTTCCTCGGCATGATGTATTACTTCGTACCGAAGCAGGCAAACCGTCCGGTGTATTCGTATCGACTATCGGTGGTGCATTTCTGGGCGCTGATCTTTACTTACATCTGGGCCGGACCGCATCACCTGCACTACACGGCCTTGCCGGACTGGACCCAGTCGCTGGGTATGGTGATGTCGCTGATTCTGCTGGCGCCCAGCTGGGGCGGTATGATCAACGGCATTATGACGCTTTCCGGGGCGTGGGAAAAACTGCGCACCGATCCCGTGTTGCGCTTGCTGATCGTGTCGATCTCTTTCTACGGCATGTCTACCTTCGAGGGTCCGATGATGGCCATCAAGACGGTGAATGCCCTGTCGCATTACACCGACTGGACCATTGGTCATGTGCATTCCGGTGCGCTTGGCTGGGTAGCACTGGTCTCCATGGGCAGTATGTACTACCTGATCCCGCGGCTGTTCAATCGTGAACTCTATAGCCTGAAGCTGGTTGAGGCGCACTTCTGGATGGCGACCATCGGCATCGTGCTCTATATATCATCAATGTGGGTGGCCGGCATTATGCAGGGCCTGATGTGGCGGGCCACCAATAGTGACGGCACCCTGACTTACAGTTTTGTCGAGTCAGTGCAGGCCATGCATCCGTACTTCATTGTGCGTTTTCTGGGTGGTGTGTTCTTCCTGCTGGGCACGGTAGTAATGGCCTGGAATATCTGGAAGACCATTAAGGGTGCCAAACCTGCTACGGCCGCTATCCCGGCCCCTGCGGCAGCACATTAAGGAGACAGGTTATGGCGCAAGGTCACGAAAAGATTGAAAAGAATATCGGCCTGATGATCATCCTGATCATCATCACCGTTTCCATTGGCGGACTGGTACAGATCGTACCGCTGTTTTTCCAGCAATCCATGACGGAAGCGGTAGCGGGCCTGGAACCTTACAGCCCGTTACGCCCCGCGGGTCGTGACGTCTATGTGCGGGAAGGCTGCTATCTGTGCCACTCGCAGATGATTCGGCCATTCCGTGCCGAGACCGAGCGCTACGGGCATTACTCGGTGGCCGGTGA
>DAOVVG010000295.1 GCA_030632175.1 Gammaproteobacteria bacterium | reverse complement strand
CGGATCATCATTGCGTGTTGACAGCGCACGCGCCGATGCAAAACCGCCGATACCGGTAGGACAGGTTGTCATTTCAGCACCACCGGCGACCATAATATCTGCATCACCATAGGCAATGGTGCGGGCTGCAACACCAATGTTGTGCGTTGACGTCGTACAGGCAGTAACAATGGCGATATTGGGCCCTTTCAGGCCATACATAATAGACAGGTTGCCGGCAATCATGTTGATGATATTGCCAGGCACAAAAAACGGCGAGATCTTGCGGGGGCCACCATCCAGGTAGGCATGGTAGGCATTTTCGATACCATGCAAACCACCAATCCCGGAACCAATAGCGACACCGGCACGACTGGCATTTGACTCCGTTATCTGAATTCCCGAGTCTTCAATCGCCTGACTTGCGGCAGCAATACCGTAGTGGATGAATGTCCCCATACGGCGTGCATCCTTTTTCGGGATGTATTGAGACACGTCGAAATCCCTGATCTCACCGCCAAAGCGTACCGGGAAATCAGCGATATCGAAGCTGGTGATAGGCGCTATACCACTCTTGCCTGCAAGCACGTTGTCCCAGGCAGCCTTAACGCTGTTACCAACGGGAGAGACAACACCCATGCCTGTTACAACAACACGTCTTTTTGACACCGTTAAACCCCCACAAGGACCTGCCAGGATTTCTTTTCAAATGAAGATAAAAAGCCGCTCCCGTCAGATTATCGGGAGCGGCTGGAATAACAGAGGAAAAACTAGTCCTTGTTGGCGTTTACGTAATCAATCGCCTGCTGGACAGTGGTAATCTTTTCAGCTTCTTCATCAGGAATCTCGCATTCGAATTCCTCTTCCAGCGCCATCACCAATTCGACGGTGTCCAGAGAATCAGCGCCAAGGTCATCAACGAATGAGGAGCTACTGCTCACTTCGTCTTCCTTAACCCCTAGTTGCTCAACAACAATCTTCTTGACGCGTTCATCAATATTGCTCATTTCGGGTTATTCCTCTCAGTATTTAATTTAGGCAGCCGAAGCCGCGCAGGTATTGTAGTGAAAGCGATAGACAAGATACAAGTAACATCCACCTGCCCGCATTCAGCGAAAACAGCCACCGCTGTACAGCACTGCGGCAGAATAATAATTTAGATAAATTACATCTAGTTACAGGTTATTCATGAAAAAACAGTTAATATGAGGCGACTTCCAGACAGGGCAAGTACCTAGCCCATGTACATGCCACCGTTTACATGGATGGTTTCACCCGTGATATATGCGGCATTTTCAGAAGCCAGAAATACAACTGCATCGGCGACATCCTCGACAGCACCAAGCCGGCCCAGCGGGATCTGCTGCAGTAACGCCTGCTGCTGTGCTTCAGGCAATTCCCGGGTCATATCGGTATCAATAAAGCCCGGCGCCACTGCATTGACGGTAATACCCCGCGAGCCGATTTCCCTCGCCAGTGATTTTGTAAAACCGATGACACCGGCCTTGCTCGCGGCATAATTGGCCTGCCCGGGATTACCGGTGGCACCAATGACGGAGGTTATTGTGACAATCCTGCCGTGTTTGGCCTTCATCATTCCGCGCAAACAGGCCTTGCTCATGCGAAAGGCAGATGTCAGGTTTGTCTCGATAACGTCCTGCCACTCATCGTCCTTCATGCGCATCAACAAATTATCTCGCGTGATACCGGCGTTGTTTATCAGGATGGTCGGTACCCCGTAATCTTTCTGAACACTCTCCAGCAGGGCCGCAATTGAATCAGGGTCGGTGACATTCAGCACCTTGCCGACACCCTTGATGCCAGCCGCTGAAAAATTATCTGTTATTCCCTGCGCCCCGCTCTCTGATGTTGCAGTACCAATAACGGTCGCGCCGTTTTCACCCAGGGCCGCCGCAATCGCCTTGCCAATGCCGCGGCTTGCTCCGGTTACCAGTGCTATTTCATTACCAAAAGACATAAGCAGACCTCTAAAGAATTCGTTCCTGTGTGTACTGCATCACTAATCACCCAGGGCAGCGGCCAGTGAGGCCGGGTCAAAAACAGCAGCGTTGGCAATCGACTTGTCGATACGCTTGCACAAACCTGCCAGCACCTTGCCGGGGCCCGCCTCTATTATCCGGGTAACACCCTGACTGCCAAGGTTTTGCACAGACAGCACCCACTGCACCGGGCAGTAAAGCTGCTTTTTCAGGTTTTCGCGAATCATATCCGGCTGATCATGCAGCATTGCATCCACATTCTGTATAACCGGTATTGCTGGTGTATCAATGTCTGTCTGCGCCAGCCGCTCGGCAAACTGCTCCGCCGCCGGCTGCATCAGCGAACAGTGCGATGGCACGCTGACAGCTAACGGCAAGGCACGTTTTGCACCGGCTTCCTTTGCCAGCCCCATGGCCCGTTGCACGGCATCCGCGTTTCCGGCAATCACTACCTGCCCCGGTGAATTAAAGTTCACCGGCGAGACCACTTCATCTTCAGCTGCCCGTTGACACACCTCGGTAATGGTTGCGTCATCCAGACCCAGGATAGCCGCCATGGCGCCAACACCGGCGGGTACCGCCGACTGCATGCAACGCCCACGTTCCTCTACAAGGCTGACCGCGTCTGTAAAATCCAGCGCACCGGCACAAACCAGCGCTGTATATTCGCCAAGACTGTGCCCGGCCATCACGCCCGGCACAGCACCGCCTGCATGTTGCCACACGCGCCAGACGGCAACACCCGCCGCAAGCATGGCAGGCTGGGTTTTGTCAGTGCGATTCAGTTCATCCTCGGGACCGTCCTGTGTCAGTTGCCACAGGTCATATCCAAGTACTTCACTCGCCTGCGCAAAAGTCTGTTTCACCAGCGGTTCGCTTTCCGCCAGTTCTGACAGCATGCCTGGCGACTGTGACCCCTGACCGGGAAACACAATCGCCAGTGCCTTATCAACGTTATCTGTAGCAGTATTCATGTCTGAAACGGGTGGTAGTTATGAAATCAATATTTCACCAGGGCAGAGCCCCAGGTGAAGCCGCCGCCAAAGGCTTCCATCAGCAATATTTCACCACGCTTGATACGGCCGT
>DAOVVG010000222.1 GCA_030632175.1 Gammaproteobacteria bacterium | reverse complement strand
TGTGCCAGGCGAGCTTACGACAGCACCCGTTAATACCCAGGGAAACCCTGAAAAAACCGGGCTACCCGAAGTAATAAACGCAGAACAATGAGGACTGCCATGCGGCAATCGGACGGAAGCCTGTACCGGAAAACAGCACCGTTCGAAACAATCACTGGATAGATTCAACGAACTGGCCAACAACTGGAACAAACCTTTTAACCGGGAACCCGATGACGTATGAATAATCCAATTTTATCTATTAAAAATATTACAACCCTGATACTGCTGGCCTGCCTTGCCCTGACCAGCTGCAGTCGCGAGGATTCCCCGGAAGAAACCAGTGAGACGGCCGTCAAGGCCCTGAACATTTCACTGCTGGCGCTGGCAGAAACGGGACAGGCCGACAACATAAAAGACACCCTGTCACAGGGCGCACAGGTTGATGCGGTCAACCGAGGGGGGAATACAGCCCTTATTGTAGCCGCTAAAAACGGCCACCTGCCGACAACCGGGGTATTGATCCGGGCAGGCGCCAACGTCAATGCGCTGAACAGAAAATCCGGCAGCGCCCTCATGCTTGCCGCAAACGGCGGGCACAGTGATGTCGTCGCCCTGCTACTCGACAACGGTGCAGACATCGAGGCAAAGGACCCGTCGGGCATTACACCACTCGCCTATGCCGCCGCTGCCGGGCACCCGGACGTCGTGCAACTGCTCATCGACCGGGGGGCCGACCCGTCAGTGCAATTTCTCAAATTCAGGACGCCGATGTCCGAGGCGGCCTCCCACGGCCATACCGGTGTTGTAAAGGTGTTACTTGCCACCGGAGCAGCACCCAATGCAATTGAAACACCGAAGGGAAAGTTAACCAAGGTGCCGCTGATTGCCGCCGCGGAAGGCGGACACACTGAAACCATAGCGCTGCTAATCAAGAATGGCGCTGACATGAACGCTGAAAACAGCATGCAACTGAGCCCGCTGAATGTGGCCTTGTTAAATGAAAAACCCGAAACAGCAAAGTTGCTTATTGAATCGGGCGCCTCGATTGCCGCAAACGAGGCCGGCACAACCCCGTTGATGATTGCTGCCAGTACCGGTGACATGGCATTGGTCCGGTTATTGATCGAGAAAGGTGTCGATATCAATGCGATCCGTCAAGGTGACGGGCTGAATGCCCTGAACCTGGCTGTCGATGCCAATCACACAGATGTGTTTGACTACCTGATTGAGAAAGGCGCCAGAATCGATGGCAATAACACGGGTGCAATGCTGACCGCAGCAGGTCACGGTAACACGCACATCGTCAGCCAGTTTCTGGATGCGGGCGTGGACGTAAATCACAAGGACCAACTGTCAAACACCGCTCTACACGTGACTGCCAGTAAAGGCCACATGGACACCACGAAACTGCTGCTGGACCGGGGTGCTGATATCAATGCACAGAACATGAACAAGGCCACGCCACTGATACGCGCACTGGGAAGCGACCAGATTCAAATTGCAGAACTGCTGCTCGCAGCCGATGCCGATGTCAATATTTCAGATTCCAATGGCTGGACAACCCTCATGTATGCGATCGATACCGGCAACAGCAGAATCTTCAACGGCCTGCTTGAAAATGGCGCAGATATTCATGTCACCTCTGACAGCGGCTTTACCGCACTGGCATCTGCTGCGAATAGAGGGCAACTGGAAATCGTCAAACAACTTGTCACCCGGGGTGCCGAGATCAATAGCCTGGACGAGGAAAAACGCTCGCCACTCCAGTATGCCGCGAGCAAGGGGCATTTTGAAGTCGTGCAGTACCTCGTTGAGAAAGGCGCGGACACCGGCAACAAAGATGAACTGGACACAACGATTCTTATGGATGCGGCTATTTCCGGAAATCCAGATACCATAAGTCTCTTGCTTGAGCAGGAGAATATCGACATCAACGCCACCAGCGAAGCAAGCTGGACCGCGCTAATGTACGCGATCAACAGCAAGCAGACGAATGCGGCCCTGCAACTCATGGACAAAGGCGCTGATACCGCTACCATGGATGAAGACCGGCAGGACGCCCTGCTGCTGGCGATTCGCACCGGGAACAGTGAGATAGCTGCTCGTCTCATCAACAAAGATAACGCTAATCGCATTATCAATAGCCAGGGGAATACCCTGTTACATGATGCCGCACGGACTGGTGCGACCGGCGTTGTAGAATCGCTTCTCACAAATGGCGCGGGTGTCAATGTCACCGGCCGGTATGAAAGAACACCGCTGATGAATGCAGCCGAAGGGGGTCACCTGGACGCACTCGAGTTATTGCTTGGCAATGGTGCTGATATAAAAATGCAGGACAACTTTCAGCAAACGGCATTATGGCTTGGCGCAAGCTCTGGCAATGTTGAGGTCGTTCAGCGTCTCGTCAAGGCGGGCGGCGACCCTCATCACGTCAACCACCAGGGTGCAACAACCCTGATGCAGGCGGTCGATGGCAACAATCCGGAAGTGGTCAGTGTCTTGCTGGACCTGAAGGTCGATGCCACGGCAACAGATAACGAGGGAAATACCGCTCTCGACCGGGTCACCGAGGACACCCAATCCAGGATTAAAAAGCTGTTGAAGAAGGCTGTCACCAAACAGTAAG
Source organism: Gammaproteobacteria bacterium (assembly GCA_030632175.1). GTDB lineage: Bacteria > Pseudomonadota > Gammaproteobacteria > UBA9214 > UBA9214 > UBA9214. Next base: position 1,965 of record DAOVVG010000222.1, on the reverse strand, counting down.
AGGCATGTTGTCAGATTGAGAATTCCGGAATACATAGACACCACCTGCTTACTCACCGTAAAACTGCACAGGCAGTTTGCAACAAACCTATGGATTGGTTAGCCAGAACCCATCCAATATGACTCCTTGTATATATTTCCAGTTACACAAACACTACTAATAAAATCCTGTAAATTGCTCACAGAATTTGTCCGTTCCTGCGGGTTTGCCATTCTCAAAAAAAACGGGGGCCAGATGGCCCCCGTCCGTTTACTGCTTGACAACTTCTGGTCTATGCCAGATTCATGTTATTGCTTTTGTTACCGATGCTTAGAATCCTGACAGATAGTTCAGGGACTTCAGGCCATGCGGGTCATCAGATGCCACTTCAACAGCACCCTCATCGCCTTCTGCACAAATGACATCGTCATCATCGTCGTGATTGTGCTCATCGTCGTGCGCAGGACAGATATAGATTCTGTCAAAACCGCCATCAACTTCCTCGGTCTTCAGCTGAAAACCACTGTAACCAAAGATGGTCTGGTAAACCATGATACCCGGGGTACGGTCAGCATCGATGCTGGCGGGTATGGCCGTGATCGGCTTGGCGCCACGTAAGGACATGTACATTGTGGTACCGCTCTGACTACGATCCAGCACGTCAGCACCCGGGTTAGGCACATCAGCCGTTTCCAGATCGATAGTGTTCACCAGCGTAGCACTGCTAGGATCGATGACGTGGATCCGGTCGTCAAGACGCTCCACTTCCCACAGGAACCCGCCACCGAGACCAGCGAACTGGGCACCGTGGACATCACCGCCATCACCCTTCGAAGGCAGTGCAACAGTAGCAGACGGCGTAGCCTTCACACCGAAATCTGCATAGTCCCAACGATAGGCAGCTTCTGAGTCAGTGGGTGACTTGCTACCGGCGTTGGTCCACATGGAGGTACCGTCCTGGCTGTTAACCAGGCCACAACCCACGGCAGTACCTGCGAAAGCACCGATAATCTTCGGTGCCTTGCTTTTCGCAATGCCGCTGGTGTCCAGAATCAACACACCGGAACCGGCACCAGCGGTGACGGTGACAAAGGTGACCTGGCTGTCTGTGGTGAAGTTGTTGCAGATAGGCTTGCCTGCCAGGATGCCGGCAGCAATGGCAGTATTTGTATCAGTCAATGCCTGGCCTTTCAGTTTAGAACTCACCTCAAGCCCAGCCAGTGGATAACTGCCTGCATGCGTATACTTGTCTGCCTTGTAATTGGTCTTGTAGAAGATCAGTTCCTTGTTACCAATTGAGGAACATGCCATCAGCTTGTTGTCAGGCGAAGGTCCACACATGTGCAGACTGTTAGCTGCTTTACCAACATCAGCATTGGAAACATCGATGGTCTCAACCAGTGTCGGTGAACCGGTACCGGCGTTGGTCTTGAAGATCTGTATTTCACCGGACAGGTAGGCCAGAATGGCACGACTGTCCCTGTCGAACGGGTTTACGTTGTTGAATGCTATCAGGTGAGCTTTACCAGATGCGCCACCAGCAACGTCAGGGCTGATCAGGCTCATCCTGCCCATCGGCTCTGAATCAATGAACGGATTGTCCAGCGAACCCTGACCATAGATGTAAAGCTCAGCGTTCTGCTGATCAACCATCCAGACTTCACCGGCGGGGTGAAAAGCGTTGGCAGCACCGGCTGCGGCCATAAGGCCCATACCTGTAGCTAACGCGGTTAGTGTTGATTTAATTCTCATATTAAAACTCCCAATTACGTTTATTTAAGATTTATCTAAGCAACGAATACGTTAATCACGTTTTCCAGGTTAGATTTGTTATGCAAGCTTCCCCTTCACCAAGCTGCACGTGCACCCTGTAACTCCGGTGAAACAAAATCCCTAATCAAGGAAGCTTGCCAGGCGCCTGTGACAAACTGTCGCAGACACTTGTGCGGTAAAAGAGCAATAACCAGGCCAACTGGATTCAGGGCT
>DAOVVG010000081.1 GCA_030632175.1 Gammaproteobacteria bacterium | reverse complement strand
CTGCCAGCGACCAGGCCAGCGACCAGACCAGCACCGGGCAAGGCCCGTTAATCAGGTTATGACTTAAGTGCGTATAATGTATATTATGTTAAATAGAATAAATTGATATGCAGGTGATACAGATATTCACCCTGCTGAGAGAAAAAACGCCGGTTTGAGCTTGTGTAGTGAAGCTGACGTTTCTGACGGGTACGCTTCGCTTTACCCATCCTACAGGTAATTCAATAATTCTCAGACCGTTCGCTTTACCCATCCTGCAGGTAACTCAATAACACTCAGACCGTAGGATGGGTAAAGGAACGCAGTGACGTACCCATCATTCCGTCTTGGCGATTTTATTTCTACTGAAGTATCTGAATCCAGATGCCAGTGTTATTTGCTGTCGTCAAACCCGACTGTCGAGTGTGTCCCGTCGCAGAACGGTTTGTTCCTTGAAGTGCCGCAGCGGCACAGTGTGTAGTGCTCGCGTGATGCACCTTGTCCCCAGTTGGCATCCTTGAGTTCTATGCTGCCGGTTATGCGTAATGGACCGTTCTTTTCAATTGTGATGGCGGGCACGCATTCAGCTACGGGCTGTGGTTCTCCCTTGACTGAATATGACAAGGCGCCTGACGGACATTTATCGATCAATGCCCTGATATGCTCAAGGCTGTCTTCATCGGGTTCTATCCATGGGTCACGGTGCACATTGAAAACGGTTTCAAGCTCCGTGTGGCAGTACTCGGCAACAGAACAAATCAGCGGATTGTTGTGAATGGTGATGTCCTTGCCCTGGTAACTGTTGACCTTGTCTGCTGACCTGTCTGGCGAGAGTTCATCAGTAAAGCCGGCATATTTATGGTTGCCGTCGCAAAACGGTTTGTTGAGAGAAGCGCCACAGCGGCAAAGCCCCATTGCGGGTTTTGTTTCCAGGCAACTCCCATCGCTATCAATAAAGTTCTCAAGTCCCTTTACGATCATGGGACCGTTCTTGCTGCAACTGATAACCGGTTTGGACATGCTCTGTCTCCTCGAGATTACGGGATATTCTTTACCGGGCCGATGTACGCCGGTTGTGTTTACAGTTCACTGCGTGCGAGCGCTGTTAACAGGGTATTACCGGCCTCTTCCACGCTCGTAGCGAAAGCGACGATGCCGTCTTCATGTCCGCCCATGGAAAAGATACCTTGTTCCCTGACATCTGTTTGTGAAAACAGGCGTGCGACTTCCCGTGACATTTCCGGCGTGCCATATTCAACCGGGGAACGGGTAACCGGGATACTTTGTGCGGTCGCTGTTTTCCAGATGTCAGGCGAATGCACATGAAGGACTGCGCGCAGTTCATTATCGAGATCATAGATGACCCCGTGTGTCATGGATTCCGATGAAGGCATGACGGGGCCGTCTGCGACTACCTGGTTGATGTCGGCGTTGTAGGCAGTTACCCGTGCATAATGACGGTTATCGAGTTGTTCCAGATGCCCGGTTTGCGTGCCGCTAATGACGAATTCACGTTTACCGACGGGTGCATCCCGAGGGCCGACACGCTGGCTGATGTTGCCGAATCCATAGCCGTCATAGCGAGCCGGATCCTGGCCGATGAGTGCATGCTTCCAGAGGATGTTTCGCCAGTTGTTGAGTTCGGCGAGTGTATCCATGGAGATGGCAGGACCTGCTGTAAAGCGCAGGTCGAATTTAATGACGCCCTCTTCTTCCATGGTTACGCTTTAAAATTGTATTGACTGTTCAGGTGCCAGACGAATTTCATGCTGCGCATCTTCCCTGTTATGCACCATGGTCACTGCTGTCACGCCAGGTTGTATTGAAAATCAGCAAGCACGTAAAAAAACCGGTTTTATCCCCTCTCCCCAACCCTCTCCCTGAGGGAGAGGGAGTTAGCGGTACAGCAGTGACCATGAAGCTGTCCATTTAGCCCGGGTGGGTTAATCCTGCTCGAAAAATCGATACACGTAGCCGGCAATCAATGCGCCGACAATCGGAGCAACCCAGAACATCCACAGTTGCGCGGTTGCCCAGTCGCCCACCAGCAGCGCCGGTCCGGTACTGCGTGCGGGATTAACCGAGGTGTTGGTGACCGGGATGCTGATGAGGTGTATCAGTGTCAGGCCCAGACCGATGGCGATCGGTGCGAAGCCCTGCGGTGCGCGTTTGTCAGTTGCGCCCAGAATAATCATCAGGAACATGAAGGTCATGACGATTTCTGCGATCAGGCAGGAGACCAGCGAATACCCGCCGGGTGAGTGCTCACCATAGCCGTTGGAGGCCAGTCCGGCGCTTAATTCAAAACCGGCCTTACCGCTGGCAATCAGGTAGACCACCCCTGCCCCGGCAATGGCTCCCGCTACCTGGATAATAATATAAGGTAACAGTTCAGCTGCCGGGAAGCGCCCTCCTGCCCACAAACCAATCGAGACTGCCGGGTTCAGGTGGCAGCCGGATATGTGACCAATGGCAAAGGCCATGGTGAGTACAGTCAGTCCGAAGGCGAAAGACACACCGAGCAAGCCGATGCCAACATCCGGAAAGGCTGCTGCCAGTACGGCAGCGCCGCAGCCACCGAGCACCAGCCAGAATGTGCCGATGAATTCTGCAGTTAATTTTTTTGACATTGTCATACGACCTCCCCCTGTTTGATTGACTGATCCAGTCTGCCCTGCGCCAGCTTCCATTGTTGCAGGCACTGGTATATTACAGAAGCCCTTTCAGGCAGACCAGTTGTAGCGTAGTGGATGTATTGTTGCTCGACGTTGTTTTTAAAGCTGTCAACGCCATTGATCCCGGTATTGCCGAGGTTGTCGACACTGACATCAAACGGAATATCGAGGGCTTCACAGAAATGTTTTTCCAGCGCCTGTGGCCTGACTTCAACTTCGAAGAACAGTTGTTGTTGTTTGCCGGTTCTGCCATCCGGTTCATACCAGTAGCCGTAATCATCATGGAGACGTCTTGAATCGCCGGCTATACACCAGTGGGCCAGTTCATGTAATGCCGAGCGTTCGTAATCCCGGGTAAACTGCACTTCTGCAAGCGCCTCTCCTGATGGTGCCTTGTAAAATGGCTCGGGAAATCCGCCAGCAAGCCGGGTGTTGCGGGGCAACATGACCTCACGGTTGAGGTGGTCAAGCCAGTTAATCATGTGTGGGCAGTGATGCTTCCCTGTTGAAGTTTCCATGCTTTAAAAAATACACGATCTGACTGATGACACTGTCATCACGCATGATAAAGGTATGACCGTTGTGTACGGTGATGAAATCAGACATTTCATCAAGCTTTGCACTTTCCACTGAAACCTTGCCATCATCCTCGCCGGGTATCACGGGTGAGAACCAGGGGTCGGATGAGCTGTCACCGGTGATGATGCCAATTTCACCCTTCACCGGCTTGAGTTGCCTGATGAGGCTGTCTTCGCCTGTGCCCAGTTGACCGGCGGCCGGTCCCAGTACCAGATGGTAGAGGGCGTAGTCGCCTAACAGGTCTGCGATCTCACTGCCCTGGTTCGGAGGGCTAAGCATGACGATCCTTCCAGGATTACTGATGGTATTGTGCTGTAGATACTGCCTTACCAGTATGCCGCCAAGTGAATGAGTTACAAAGTGTATGACATCGGCATTTTTTTTCGTGCAAAAATCCAGGCCTGCCCTGATGGTCGAGTCGGAGAGTTCTTCTATGTTGTCAGATGTTGACGGGTAGCCTTCATTCCAGACAAGGTAGTTTTCGTTGTCGAGCGCTTCTTCGACAAGGCTCATCGACCAGGCTGTTCTTCCAAGACCGTGCAGCACAATGACACATTCCTGCGTGGTAGAACTGTAGCCTGGACAAGACAGCACCAGCAGTGTTGCCAACAGAAAGAGATGAAGCAGAGTTTTGTGCATGGCCCCGATATTTCCTACGGCCGGTCAGGCAATTCTTATTCTCACGACGTTCATAACCTCAAGATCGAAGCCGGACACGGTTTCAACATCCGGGTAATAGGTCAAATTGACGCGTGCGCCCTTCAGTTCACGGTAAGTATCCTTGCGCTTGAATTTGAACGGGGCGCTGCAACCCTCGATCATCAGGGTATTCATTATCCAGTCACCTGCCCGCCGTTGCACATGCGAGGTGACTTTCTGCATGTCGGAATGGGTGAGCTTGTCGTGCTTCTTCAGTAGTTTGTCAATATCCGTTTTCATTTTGTGGTGCCGGCTCCCCGCTGGGAATGCCAGTGATCCTGATGGTTCACCATGCCGGCGCAATGATACAGGGCAGTCATGCATTATCAAAATGCACACCGCCTTTCTAGATGAGAACTTTCCGGGGGACAGGCCTGTCAGGCAGGCAGGAATTCAATCGGATAGGTGATAGTTACTTCGCTGACGTCTTTGGCTTCAAAGTTAAACAGTTTTACACGCTGACTTATTTTCTGGCTGACCACGCCATCGTGCAGTTCGCTGGAAACCAGCACGCAGCGAGTCACCTTTCCGGAGGGCGCGATGGTGAGTTCCAGCACGATTTTCCCCTGCAAGGTCGGGTCCTTTCTCAAAGCGCGATTGTAAACGCTGTAAATGGCACCCTTGTTACGGTCGAAGACCATCTGTATTTCCTCGATACTGCGTCCGGCAGAACGCTCTCCTCCCCTGCTGTTACCCGTGCCGCCGGAGGGGGCGTTGCCTGAAGGGCTGTGAACCTGTGTCGTCGCGCGTGCAGCCAGTTGTCCGCCACCGGTATTACGGCTCAAACTGGCGGTCTGTATGCCGCCGCTGGAACGTGTGGTGCCGGAAGTCAGTACGGCACGGTCTGTCGAGCGTGCCTTACCGCCGGCGCGTGACAGTGTGCGTGTCTTCCTCATGCTTGTGGCAACCGTGTTTTGCCGCATGTCGGCCAGCGCATCCTTCATGGCGAGCAAGCCTGCCTGTTCGGCCTGCTTGCGGGCAGACACTTTCGGCTTGACCGGTTTCGATTTTGCGACTTTCGGTGCCGGTTTAACCACCCTGGGCGGTACTGCCTTTTTGACGGCGGGTGCAGGCTGTTTGACCTGGGGCTTTGGTTCCTGCGCCTTTGGTGCGGGCTCGGGTTTTGGTGTTTGCTTTACTTCGAAAATCAGCGTGGCTATGCGCGGGGCTGGCTCTTCAAGCGGTTTCTTTTCGAACTCAGGTAATGGCAGGTACGGCATGATGACGCCGAAAACCACAAACAGTGCCAGGCAGGTTTTTACGATACGTCGAAAGCGCGCATCCGCCTCGGCGGAGAATTCCCATGGCATCAGCATCGCCTGGCTGCCTGTCGACATAACTCAGCCTTCCTCGAGCGATTTCTGCAGTACTGCCAGCGAAATGCGTTCAAAGCCGGCCTCGGTACAACTGGTCATGACTTTCTTTATGATCCTGTAGGGAATGTCCTTGTCGCCCATGATGGTTGCTTCGCGGCGGACATCATCATTGCCAGGACTGACTGCAAGACCTGCAGACTGCAGTGAAGTTACCAGCAGGCCGGCTGCCGGGGCGTCATCTGCAAGGATGGCGTCGATACTGGTGATCACTTTGCCGTGAATCATGATGTCACTGTCCGTGATCATGATGACCAGTGTTTGCCGGGGAATTTCTTCAGAAAGTGACTCTGGCAGTTTCACCGACTTGTGCGTGGGTAACACCTCACCATCCGATGAGTTCACCAGCAGAAAAAATACCAGGATGGTAAAGATATCCATCAGCGAGACAAGGTTGATACCGGCGGTACGTCCGGATCGCTTGTGCTGTCTTTCCATGCGCTGTGCGCGACGTGAGATAGCCATTGTTACTGTCCCTTGTTACTGGCGACCTTGACAGAGCTTGCTGGTGCATCGCCAATGGCAATCTCTGGAAACAGTTCGGCCAGCTGTACGCTGCCTGCCTGTACCACGCGTGCGACTCGCACACTGTCCATTATCTGTACCAGTGTGTCGTAAGGTGTGTTTTCCTCAAGTAACAGGGTTGCATCCAGTTTCTCGGGAAAGCGTGCTTTCACCTGCTGTAACAATTCTGAAATCCGGGTAAGGTCATGACCCTGATCTGTGGCGGCTATGCGTTTGATCAGACCGCCGTTGCGGTCACCTATTTCGACACTGTTCTCACGCACGATGATCTCCAGTTCAAATTGCTGTTCCTGCTGTTTGTCCGCACTGCCTGCGGCCGGCAGATTGAGTTCCAGGATCGTGATGCGCGAGAAAACCGCCGTAATCAAAAGAAACGGTACCAGTATCACCATCAGGTTCATGAACGCGGTGATATTAATATCTGCCGGCTCATGACGGTGATTGCGGCGGCGCAAACGGTGTTTCATCCGGCATTAACCTCGCCAGCCGGTTTTTCTGTCAGCATATTCAGAAATTTTACCGATGCCATTTCCAGGCTATCGACCAGCTGTGTTGTCTTGGTCTGCAGCACCGCGTAGATCAGCAACAGCGGGATCGCAACCATCAATCCAAACGCTGTGGTGTTCATGGCAACCGAAATACTGGCCGAGAGCATGTCGGCTTTTTCAGAGGGGTTCGCCGCGGCAACCGCCGTAAATGCCTGAATGAGGCCGATAATGGTTCCGAGCAGACCCAGCAGCGTCGCGATATTGGCAAACGTTGACAGGTACTGGGTACGTTTTTCCAGGTTGGGGACCGTTTCCATCAATCCTTCTTCCATGGCAATTTCAACATCATCACGTCGACGTGATGAGCGCGCGCGGTTAAGTCCGTAGCCGAAAATATGGCTGATCGCCGAGCGCGACTTTTCCGTGATCATGGCTACCTGCAGGTAATCGCCTTTCTGCATCAACGGCATCAATTTTTTCCATACCCGGTGATTGCTTGTCTTTGCCAGGGTCAGATAGATGTAACGCTCGACGGCAATAGCCAGTCCCAGCGCCAGAATCAGCATGATCGGATACATGAAGAATCCGCCAGACTGGAAGAATCCGACAATCGTGTTATAGGCGTTCATATGCAGCTCCTGTCTATTGCTCGTGTTTCAGGGTTGAGGTCATGTGCCCGGCGCGGGAGGGACCCTTGTTTGTCTGTTTCAATACTGCACAGTATCAACCTGCCTGAAACAGAACTGTTAACAGGATGATTACTGATCCTGTTGCCCGGTACTGTGAACTGCTTCGTAGTATTCAAGCTCCCTGAGAAATACATCACGGTCAACAGGCGCAAGTGCCTCGTCAACGAGGCTGTTCATGGGGCGCCCGGCGAGATCGCCGGCCTCGGCGGATTTCCAGGGAACAATATGCAAAGCCTTGGGTAGCTCGCGGTTGCCTGTAATCGTGGTGCCATCCAGTATCATCGTGTCAGCTGCACGAAGCTGTATGGAGGTGCCGGCAAGGCAGATGAACAGTAGTTCGTATATGAATACTTTCCTCATGGATTCACCCTCGCCGCCAGACTGTTTTCCTGTGTATCTTTTGAAAGGCTGTTGATCCATGCCTGTAACTGTGGGTCATCGGTACCGGTCAGCTGCTGGTATTGCCGGTAATGCAACAGTGCCTTGCGCGGGTCTGGCAGGTATTTGTCGTGAAGAATTCCGAGGTTCCAGTGGATGTTGCTATTGTCCGGATCGGATTTCAGTGCAGTTTCATACATAAACCGGGCTTCCTCGAGGCGACCGGTGCGCCGATACAGGAGGCCAAGCTGGTTATAGGCCTCGATGTTGGCCGCATTCACGTCAATGGATTTCTTGAAGGCGGCCTCGGCGGCCTCACTGTTGCCGCGCTTGGTATAGGCAATACCAAGATTCAGCCAGGGACCTGACAAAGCAGCCTGTTGTGCGGTGATGGTTTCCAGCCGGGTGACTGCATCCTGCCATTTTTCCTGCTGCATCAGAGACACTGCCTGTTGATGCAGGATGGCGGTATCAGCGGTTGGTTCAACCTTGGCGGCAGCCGTTTTTATGCCTTGTGTCGTGGCGCAGCCGCCTGTCAGTAAAGGCAGCAGCACGACAATTGCTGCCAGCAAGATACATCCCGCTTGTGACGCAGTCGGGTTAATTGATCGCTTCAACATAGGATGCGCTCCTTTCCAGTCTGCCATATTGTGCCGGAACCATTAGTGCCAGCTGTTGCAGGCTTTTTTCAATCCAGCTGTCGTAAACGCCGGCATCCATGCGAGCGATATTGGTTTCATGCAGGGCGATACCCTGCTCTTCAAACGGGTAGGCCTGCTCCTCCAGAAGAATGTCATATTGTTCGAGGGCTTCGCCCGATAAGCCGGGTGGACGGTCGGAATCCATCAGTGCAGTGCTGAGCAGTAAATATATTTCAGCCGTACGGAAGGTTGATGCTGTGGTGACTTCGGCCACATCGTAAGCGGCCGCCTGTTCGTATTGTTGCAGCGCACTTTCCATGAGCTGTTTTTTCACTGCAAGACTTTTCTTCAGCGGCAGGCCAAGTCGGGCCGATTGATACTCTTTGTAGGCTTCCTCAGCCAGATGATACTGTGCCCTGGCGGCAAGATGGTGTGTGCGGCTTGTTGCGGAGCTTCCAGCTTGCCGGTCAGCCTCAATAATTGCCTTCAACCATTGCAGTTGTTGCCGGCTGTCCCCTGCAAGCTGATAGTGGTCTGCAATGTACTGGCGTGCCTCGACGGCGTCTTCCAGTGGCTGTGGAAATTCTTCAATATAATGACGATACAGCTCAACGGACTGTTGTGGTCGCTGTGCGCGGGTATACAGCTCGGCAGACTGCCAGAGCGCCTGCCGTCGCAACTCCGGATCCGTGTGGTTGCGGCCGATGCGCTCAAATTCAACAGCCGCCTGCAGCGGTCGCTCCTCTGCCAGGTAGGCAGTAGCCAGGCGTCGGGTAGCTTCATCCTGGCGTG
>DAOVVG010000280.1 GCA_030632175.1 Gammaproteobacteria bacterium | reverse complement strand
GCCTGATGCAAAATACTAGCCTTGCCAAAATCGGTAATATCTACATGCTTGTCACGCACCCTGACAGTGAAATCACGCTGCTGCCGCAACTGGCGAGCCATTTTGAGCGCTTCCCTGTAAGTAAATTCTTCCTGTGTCGCATCACCCTTGCTGGAGATAATCAACGGCGTACGCGCCTCATCGACAAGCACACTGTCCGCCTCATCGACAATCGCGAAACAAAGACCGCGCATAAGCAACCGACTGGTACGCGGGCGGTCCTTGTAGAGCCCCTCAAGCTGCATATGCAGGCGCCGGTTCTCCTGCCCCAGCAACAAACTGTCCTTCAGATAATCGAACACCAGTTGCTTGTTGGTACAGTAAGTAACATCACAGGCGTAGGCAGCACGGCGTTGTTCCAGATCCATACCCTCTGTAATTGTGCCGACAGTCAGTCCCAGCGCATGATAAACAGGACCCATCCACCGGGCGTCCCGCGCCACAAGGAAATCATTGACTGTCACGACATGAACAGGAATACCTGCCAATGCTGCCGTGCAGGCCGGCAACGTTGCCGTCATGGTTTTGCCCTCTCCGGTTTCCATCTCTGCGATCATGCCATTCAACATGACACGGCCACCGAAGAGTTGCACATCATGATGCCGCATACCCAGACGTCGGGACGCAAACTCCCTGATCAGTCCAAATGACTCCGCTACCAGTTCATCCCTGAATCCTTCACTGTAGAGGCGCTGCCTCAATTTCGTCACACGCAATTGCAGCGCTTCTTCATCAAGGCTGTCGATATTTTCTGACTGCCGGTTCACTTCTTCGGCAAAACGAACATGGCGATTACTGCGGCCATGAACATGTTGACGAAGAAACCCGGTTATTCCAGCAGCAGTCTGGTCCAGCCAGCCGTCCCTGATATCCTCTTTTTGCGGATACTCGCCAACAGCAATACCCGGGCGAAGCGTTGCTGTGCTAGCAAACATTGCGCACCCCCAGCCTTCGCAAACAGTCAGCGGGATTGCGCTTGACCTGCAACCCTGAGCAGAGATGGCTAGCGGTGCTATACACTGAATCGCCTCAGGAACAATTGCCTTAGCGACCGGTACAACTGTAACCCGGCTGGCTTATAACCAAGGTCAAAACGTACATACATGCGTTGCCCAAGAAAGGAAGTTGCAGCTGCCGGCGGCAGACCAACATCTATCTCAAAAACGCGCTCTAGCGTAGAACGCCCGTCTGCCTCCCTGGGGTCAATGGCAATGCGACCACCCCCCATAGATCCCAGTGCTGCCGTGGGAAGCTGCATTGTGCCACCGGGGACCTCGCGCAGGATCTCTGCCGAATAAGACTCTGCACCCCATGCTACCGGCATCACATCCACACCCCGGGTGCGGTCGTGAATCAGGCCAACTTCATCATGTGGCACAACTACGCGCACGGTCATCAGGTCAGCGGGTTCAACCACATAGGCAACAAGCTGCCCCTTGCGGGCAAAACGTCCCACCATATCCTGCTCCTGAGGCAATACCAGCAAGCCTGACCGTTGACTGTGAATCACCAGCGCCTTTACACGCTCGCGTGCCCGCGCCAGGTCTGCAGTGGTTGCCGCCAGCTCCTCACGAACAAGTGCCGCCTGTACCCGGTCCTTTGCCTGTGCATTTCTCAACTGGTTCTTGAGCTCCTTTTGATTTGCCTCAAGTATTTCTACCCGCGCTTCCAGAAAAGGATCGCGCAATTCAACAAGCGCCTGCCCCGGCTCTACCCGGCTACCGCCGGGAACGAGCAGCTTGGTAAAAAAACCATCCGCCCCTGCCCTGACATGTGATTGTTCTGTCGGCCAGATAACTCCATCGGCGCGCGTCCAGAAAGGTTCCGGCAAGAAAAACAGCAACGCTACCACCAGCATCAACACCACCGCGGAACTGCCGAGGCTGCGACCACGATTGCGTTTCAAGCGGGGGCTTTTAAAAAGAAACGAAAGATTCTTTCCCATAGGAACAATTACCTGCGTAATGATTGCCCAGCTTGCAAGCAGGACACCAACAACAAAAAACTTGCCGCCAATGTACAGAATGATGACAAACATAATAAACATGCGGTAAAGAAAGGCGGCAATACCGTAAACGGAAAACCAGACCCGCTCGCCCCGTGTATCAGCAGGAGAATCAGCCTCTTTCAGGCCGAATAGATAACGCTGGATCAGATAACCAAGATACTTGTTGGAACGTGTCGCCAGGTTGGGGATCTCTATCGCATCAGACAACACGTAATAGCCATCAAACTTCAGCAGCGGATTACCGTTAAACAACAGCGTCGACACACCGCTGATGAGCATCACGTTATAGGCAATGGCATGAACTGTTCCGGACTCAACATTCAGCCAGACAAACATTGCCAGCGAACCCAGAAACAACTCCACAGCAATGCCGGCAGCACCAATCAGCATACGCTTGCGTTTATCCCTGACACCCCAGGCAGACGAGACATCAACATAAGGGACCGGCACCAGCACCAGCAGCATGATGCCAATCTCGTGGACTTCGCCGCCGGCAAACTTGGCAGCATAGCCGTGACCCAGTTCATGCAGCGCCTTGACAAGCGGGTAGACAAACCAGAGTAATATCAGGTTTTGTGGTGTCAGCGCACGATCCACTATATCCTGCGTGAGATCACCCCAGTGCGACACAGCCATCACTGCCCCGCTACAGACAACGGCCAGCCAGAGAGCGGCCCCGAACCAGCTGAACAGAAAACGTAATCCGGGATAGGTGCGTTCAAGAAACTGTTCCGGATCAAACAGCGGAAATCGTACCGCCAGTGGCGTCCATAAGCGCTGCTTCAGCTGCATGCGCTGGTGGCGCTGGAAACGCCGGAACAATTCCTGACTGTCTGGTGGCACATCACAGATAAGCGCATCTGCCGCATGCAGCTGTCCGAGCAGGCGGATCACTTCATCCTGAGTGGGCGCATCGTCACCCGAATCCCTGCTAACGGCATCCCACAATTCCTGGATGCTGCGTTTGCCATCCATCAGTCCGATAAAACGGTAGGCTGCAGGTGTAAACCGATGCGACTTGCCACCGGCAAGATCCTGCAGAATAAACCAGACCTTGCCGCGATATTCATGACGATGCAGTAATGCATGGCTGCGTAGCCGGGGTTTTAGCTCGGCAACCCGGTACCAGGAAGGACTAAAGAATGAATCTGACATTGGTCACGATACTCATGGCCACCATGACCACAGGAACATCCGCCACCACTGTGTCACCTTGTGCGTCCAGATCCAGATCAGTTTTCGCTGCCCCACATGGATCTTGCCAACACCCTGCATACCGGGACGCAGTATCG
>DAOVVG010000301.1 GCA_030632175.1 Gammaproteobacteria bacterium | reverse complement strand
ATGCCGCATCGGCCTCTGGTCAACCTGGTGCACTGGCAGATACAGCAGTCTTCATCTGTGCGTACCCTGCAATTTTCGCCGCTGGGCTTTGATGTGTCCTTTCAGGAAATATTCTCGACATGGAGTGCTGGAGGCGAACTGGTGCTGATTGATGATAATCTGCGGCTGGACGCTGCGCGCCTGTTGGCTTTCATAGAAAATCAGGGCATCGAGCGGCTGTTTTTGCCCTTTGTGGCCTTGCAGCACCTGGCTGAAGCTGCGGTAAACGACGGGCTCTACCCGGGGTCGCTCAAGGAAATCATTACTGCAGGGGAACAGCTGCAGATTAGCTCGTCGATTGCAGGTTTAATGAGCGAACTGCCCGGCTGTACCCTGTGTAACCAGTACGGGCCTTCCGAAACACACGTGGTCACTGCCTGCACCTTAACCGGCACGCCGGACCAGTGGCCCAGGTTGCCACCAATTGGACACCCGATAGACAATACCTCGATTTACATTCTTGATGATGAACTGCAGCCGGTAGACGATGGAGAAAATGGCGAAATATTTATTGGTGGCGTGCCGCTGGCGCGCGGTTACCTTGGGCGTGCGGATCTTACCGCTGAACGTTTTATAGAAACAACAGCGTTACCGGGTGAACGCCTGTACAGGACCGGCGACCTTGGATGCTGTAATCCAGATGGCGAATTCGAATACCTGGGGCGTATCGACGGCCAGGTCAAGATCCGTGGTTACAGAATAGAGCCAGGTGAAATTGAAGTGGTTCTTGCAGGTCATGCTGGAATCAGCCAGGTTGTCGTGAAGGTATGCGAAGATGAGAACACCGGCAAGCGCCTGGTTGCATATACCGTGTTCAAGAACGGTGCTGAGCCTGATGCAACCGAGCTGAGGCAGTATCTGGGTGAACGCATACCGGATTATATGATTCCGTCGATATTCATGCCTGTCGATACCATGCCGCGCACACCAAGCGGCAAGATCGATCGCAAGGCTTTACCAGCACCCGGCAATCAGCGCCCGCATCTTGCTCAAGCCTGCATTCGACCGTATACGGACAAACAAAAAATACTGGCCGAATGCTGGAATTACGTCCTCGACCTTGACCAGATAGGTATTCACGATAATTTCTTCGAGTTGGGTGGCAACTCCCTGCTGGCATTAAAGGTGATCGCCCGTATTCGCCAGCAGACGGGTGATGAAGTATCCGTGGTCAAGCTGTTCCAGTACCCGACAATCAGTTTGCTGGAAAAGTACCTGGTATCAGGGGTAGATGCTGGAGCAGAATTGAACCAGCTGCAGTTTCGCGCTGAACAGCAAAGCAGGCATGACAGCCAGCCGGGCATTGCCATTGTCGGTATGGCAGGGCGCTTCCCGGGCGCTGCTGATGTTGAACAGCTCTGGCGCAACCTGTGTGATGGTATTGAATCTATCAGCTACTTCACTGAAGAAACACTCGATAACAGTATCGACCCGGCGGTCCGCCACAACCCGGCTTATGTAGGTGCACGCGGCATCATGGACGATGCTGACAAGTTTGATGCTGCATTCTTTGGTATTACGCCACGTGAAGCAGAAATCATGGATCCGCAACAGCGTGTATTCCTGGAAATTGCCTGGCATGCGCTGGAAAATGCCGGCTATGATTCTGAACGTTTTCCCGGCTTGATAGGCGTGTATGCCGGTACCGGCAATAACAGCTACTACCATGAAAACGTCTGGCGGCACCCGGACAAGATCGCGAGCCTTGGCAGTTTTCTGACCATGGTTGCAAACGAGAAGGACTATGTTGCAACACGGGTTGCACATAAAATGAACCTGACCGGTCCATGTATCAGTATCCATACCGGTTGTTCTACTTCGCTGGTCAGCGTGTGCGAGGCGTTTCGCAGTCTGGCAAGTTACCAGTGCGATATTGCCATTGCCGGTGGTGTGTCTGTCACCTCCCCGATAAAGAGCGGTTACCTTTACCAGGAAGGCGGTATTTTTTCGGCGGATGGACACACACGCTCTTTTGATAGCGAGGCCAGTGGTACGGTTTTCAGTGATGGTGCTGCCGCTATCGTGTTGAAGCGGCTCGATGATGCGCTCGAGTCAGGTGATCATATACACGCTGTGATCCGCGGTGTTGCCTTGAACAACGACGGTGCAAAGAAGGTAAGTTTTACAGCCCCCAGTGTTGATGGACAGGCCGCTGTTATCGCCATGGCGCAGGCAAACGCCGGTGTCGATCCGGACAGCATTGGCTACATTGAAGCGCATGGTACGGCTACGCCACTGGGTGACCCGATAGAAATGGAGGCGCTGACGCAGGCCTTTCGCTACCGTACAGACAGGAAGCAGTTTTGCGCGATAGGTTCCATAAAGAGCAATCTTGGTCACTTGACCTCGGCAGCGGGTATTGCAGGGTTGATCAAGGCCACACTCAGCGTTGAACACGGGATATTGCCACCCACGCTTAATGTCAGGAAACCAAATCCCAAGATTGATTTTGATAACAGTCCGTTTTTTGTCAACACCAGCCTGGGGCAATGGGAGGGCGGTAGTGCGGCGCCAAGGCGTGCTGGCATAAGTTCTTTCGGTGTCGGTGGTACCAATGCACACATCGTCATTGAGCAAGCGCCCGAGCAGCCGGATTCCGGGGCGTCGCGCCCGGCACAGTTGCTGTTGTTGTCTGCCAAGAACACGCAGGCACTCGATGCTGCTACAGACGAGCTGCAGGCACATTTGGTTGCCAATCCGGAAATTAATCTGGCGAACACCGCATACACATCCATGATAAAAACTCTGCGAACATATCAACGGCTGTTCTTGTTTTTCTTTTTTTTCCCGCAAGCGCTAGAGCACCTGCAATCGAACAATCCAAACATAAAGTTGTCACGCGAGCAGGAAAGGGTTGACCCTCCTGTGGCATTCAT
>DAOVVG010000233.1 GCA_030632175.1 Gammaproteobacteria bacterium | reverse complement strand
ATATACCGGGACACCTTCTCACTTTGCGAGTTAATTCGATGGCTGCCGCTGATGATACTGATTTTCATAAAGTCATCCTGAAGGTTGCGTTCAACAGACACAGATACAGAGGCAGATAATCATACGGCATGCGGGTGTCTGCGCCGCAACAACCGTGCTGTACCAACCCGCTGCCTGCACTACGGCGCAAGCCGCCGACCATATCAATATATACTAATAATATCAGCAACATATACAGCATAAAGCGCAGATGCAAGCACGCTGGAACCACTTAAGTTTCTACCACGTGCGCCGTAATACTTATGACGTTACATAAATAAGTATCTCCACTTTCAACTGTTAACACATCAACCAGGGTTCTGCCTTGCAACTGCAATCAAAAATCCTGTCGCTGCTGATCCCTCTGATCATTCTGCCCATACTGGTGCTTGGCTGGGTATCCTACAGCCTGCTCATGGATGATTCCCGCAGTCGCACGCTCTACCAGTCAACCACACTGCTTGAGCAAATCGAGTCGCAAACCAGGACACAGCTACGCACTGCACGCGCCAATGCCAGCCTGTTTGCAAACACAGCGTTGGTTAAGCAGTACATCAACACACCATCAACTTCTGAAAACCGGGAAAGGCTGGAACAGCAAGTCATGGACCTGCTGTTTAATTACCAGTTGGCATACCCTGAGTATTACGAGATTCGCATCCTGACCAGCGATGGCAGAGAGCAACTAAGATCAAAATTAGGCAACACAATCAATCGCACCACGAACGAGTCTTCAAGCAATTATTTTATCGAGACGCGTAACAACCCGGGCATCATCTATACCACCTTCTTCTACAACCTCGACAACAAAAAAACGGCATTGCTGGTCAGCAAGCCATTATTCCTGCCGGAGAAAAACGACAGCCAGCAGAAACAGCTCTATGGCTACCTGATGTTGACCATTAGCCTCGATTTTCTCCATACCTACACCGGCAACAGGGATACGGATCACAAGGGTGAGACTTTCTTCACCGACGGTGAAGGCGTCATCCTTTTTCATCACACACCTGACCTCATCGGCAAGCGGCTGTCTTCCAAACTGTTCAACTCTGCCCGTCAAAACGCTGATGGCACCAGGCTAACCACGGGGCGTTACCAGGGCGATGGTGCAGACTTTCAGACCATAAAACTACATGACCGGCTGTTTGCCTTTGTCGTTCATCAGAAAAACGAACTGACGGACAAGAGCATCAGTCTTGGCTGGACAGTTACCCTCATCACGTCTACCGCCATCCTGCTGGCCACTGCGTTTCTGTTCGGCATTCTGAGAAAGTTGCTTATCAGCCCTGTCCGGAAACTCAAACTGGCCGCCAGTGAAATAGGCAAGGGGCAGGTGCTGGTACCGATTGATATCGATTCCGATGACGAGATTGGCGAACTGGCAACAACCTTCAGGGAAATGGGGAAAAACCTGCATCATTATCATGAACAGGTCCGTTACGTGGCCTACCATGACAGCCTCACCGGCCTTCCCAATCGCCTGATGTTCAAAAACTACCTGAACAGGGCCACAGCCGAAGCACGGCGCAACATGCAAGGGCTCGCCATCCTGTTCCTTGATCTGGACAACTTCAAACGCATCAATGACACACTCGGTCACCAGTCCGGTGACAAACTGCTGGAAGCCTTCTCCGACCGACTGTCAAGATATCTGCGTGAAGCTGATATCGTCTCGCGTTCCACACCGGATGAGGCATCCCGGATTATCGCCCGTCTCGCCGGTGATGAATTTACTATTCTGTTGCCCAATATCAGCGGTCCGGGCGAACCCCGGCAAGTCGCCAAGCGCATTCTTGCCTCGCTCGCGGAGCCCTTTGTAATCTCGATGCAGGAACTGTATGTCAGCTCCAGTATCGGTATTGCCATCTACCCCGAAGACGGTGAAACATCCGGAGAGCTTTTAAAGAATGCAGACATTGCGATGTACCACGCCAAAAAACTCGGGCGCAACAATTTTCAGTATTACTCCAAAAAGCTGAATGAAGAAACCGCCGAGAAACTGAAAATTGAAGGGAAACTGCGCCACGCCCTGGATAATAATTCACTGGAATTGCATTACCAGCCACAGGTCAATATGGACACTGGAGATATTTCAGGGGTCGAGGCA
Organism: Gammaproteobacteria bacterium; assembly: GCA_030632175.1. Lineage (GTDB taxonomy): Bacteria > Pseudomonadota > Gammaproteobacteria > UBA9214 > UBA9214 > UBA9214. Next base: position 2,175 of record DAOVVG010000233.1, on the reverse strand, counting down.
CTGCTGCGCTGGAGTGATCCCGATCTGGGCAGAATCCCACCGGATGTATTCATCCCGATTGCAGAGGAATTCGGCCTGATCGTAAAAATCAGCGAATGGATCATCGGCGAAGCCTGCCAGACAGCACAGGAATGGACGCTGCTGTTCAAGCGGCCGATCACCATGTCCATCAATATTTCCGCAGTGCACTTCAACGACCACAGCCTGATTGACGTCATTGCGCAGGCATTAAAGAGCAGCGGACTGGATCCCGAATATCTGGAACTGGAACTGACAGAAACAAGTATTTTACAGGACCTGAGCCAGGCCAGCGAAACGCTCGATGCATTCAAGAGCATGGGGCTGAAACTGGCACTGGATGATTTTGGTACCGGCTACTCATCACTCAGCTACCTGATGAAACTCCCCTTTGACAAGCTCAAGATCGACCAGAGCTTTATCCGCAATCTGAAAACAGAAACAAAAGGCACCGCCATCGTCTCAGCCATCATCAGCATGTCCCACAGCCTCGGCATGTCAGTCATTGCTGAAGGCGTCGAGGAGGAAGAACACATGCGCATTCTGCTGCCCATGCACTGTGATCAGGTACAGGGCTACTATATTTCCCGCCCGTTACCCGCAGGAAAATTCGAAGAATTCTATATGCAGAGGGCAAGACGCCGCGCCTGAACAGCTGAATACAGCAGCCTACAACGACTTGCCCTCCAGGGGATGTTAAATAAGACAGCTGCTACCTGGTAAAGTACATGTAATCCCTGTCCAGTGAATATGTCCACGGTAAGCCGGTGTTCTTCCAGCCATTGACGGTACGCTGGCCCTTGTTGTCACCTTCCTTGGCCTTGTCACCTTCATAACCGTCAACAACGCTGAACACCCGGGTATAACCCGCATCGGCCAGCACATTAACGGCCGTTGCACTGCGTTTTCCGGAGCGACACATCAGAATGACGGTATCAGCTTTTGTCAGCCCCTTTTTCTTGAGCTGCGCATCGACATCCGCAACAAAGTTCTTGTTTTCTGCCCGTTTGTAGCGATGCTTCTTGTCATTCCAGGCGGTGGTATCCATAAATACCATGGGCACATGGGCATCCATGACGGTGGGCGCACCAAGGTAATTGAGTTCCGACGGCGTACGAATATCAAGAAACAAGGTCTTGTCCATGTTTTCCATCGTCATCTTGTAGGCCTGCTCTGCAGTCATATACAAACCCAGCTTGTTCTGCTTCTTCTCGCTCAGCGTGGACCAATCATCAGCCGGCGCTCCATCGGCCAGTACACCACCCGACAATGCCAGCAGAGACATCGCAAAAAAAGCCGTGACAATTTTCCCGAAAGTTATCTTGGTAATCATGTGATCAATACTCCTGTGTGATATTAATAAAAACCGGCCATCAGGACATGAGATATTCATGTTCATGAATTCGCCGGCAGGTAATCTGTTCCCTGCTCATCCAGTCACTGTCTTCAGGCTGGTACCAGCAGCGCTCACTGCGCTGGTATGGCGGGATAAAGTAATCGAGCATGCTGCATTGCGTGCTAACCGATCTGAGCGCGTGAATATTGCCACTCTCCGGCAGCAACACGGCCGTCTCACCGGGACCGAGTATCTTTCTGGAGACACGCTGCAGCGTGGCCTGACCCGCATCCGTGTTGTCTGAATCATCCGGCTGCCTGTCAAACTGCCAGACTTCGACCTCACCGGTGAGCACGCGAAGCATACCGCTGGCGCCCGGGTGATCATGCAGAGGAACAGCGGCGTCACTGTCAATATTCAGGATGCCGCCTTTCAGGTTGGCCTCACGGGTCAACCGCTGCCAGAGCCAGAAGCGGTTACCCGACTCCCATGATTCCTGCACCGCAGTCCTGAAGGCTTCCGAACCGGTATCAAGCTGCTGAATCAACAACAGGGCCTGGCGTGAAACGCTTGCGTGTTGCAGAAAACCGTCGGCATGTGCGGCCGCCAGTGACTGCATGCCAGACAGAAACTCATGCCATGACAACAACGCATCCGGCGTTGACCTGGCCAGTACCTGCCAGGGTAGACAGACTGCACCGACAGCGGCCAGCAGCAGTTCACGGCGGCTGGTCAAATCAGGCACCCTCCGGCGCCGGCTCACCCGGACCTGCTGAACCTGCCTCTTGTTCACGACGCCGCTCACCCTTGTCACCAGCTTT
>DAOVVG010000256.1 GCA_030632175.1 Gammaproteobacteria bacterium | reverse complement strand
TAGCAGTGTGTATCTGTCCGGTGAGATGACTTCCAGCAGGTTGGGTTCGTCCGGATTCTGACCGATGTTGGTACGGCGTATGGCGACCGTTACGATCTCTGCGCCACTGGCCTCGGCGGCGTCCCGGGTTTCATCCAGATCCTTGTATTTGCCGGTGCCCACCAGCAGGCGGGATGTGTATTCGACGCCGGCAATGAGCAGCGGATCTGTGGTTGTGCGAACCTGTGGTTGCATGACGGTAGACATAGGCGGTTAACTCTTTGATACTTGGGGTGAGATGATTGTCGCAAACAGGGTAGTGGTGACCGCCGCCGGTCAGCCGCCACCGATGGCGTGCACGATTTCAACCCGGTCGCCGGGATTGATGACGTGGCTGTCAAAGGTGCTGCGTGACACGATTTCCTCGTTGATCTCCAGTGCCAGACGTTTGTCAGCCAGACCCAGTGAGCGCAGCAGTTCGCTGGCGCTCAGCTGGTCCGGGTATTCGCGTGCGGTACCGTTAAGGATGATATTCATGGTATTCCATATGTGTGCAGATACTGAAGCCCGGTTATTCTACCGCAACATCCCGGTTTTGGTTATTGCCAGGGGAAATAAAGGCTTATGACGTCTGTTACAGAAGATATTATTTCCACCGAGATCGCCGGGACGCTGGATGGCCTGATGGCGCAACGCGTGCGGCGCACACCGGACAACATTGCCTATCGTCACTTTGATGCGGACAGCAAGGCCTGGTGCGATACCCGCTGGGGTGAGGTCGGTGAGCAAATATCCCGCTGGCGGGCAGCGCTGGCGGCGGAGAAGCTGTTGCCGGGCGACCGCGTGGCGGTGCATCTGCGTAACAGCAAGGAGTGGGTGTACTTTGACCAGGCGGCGCTTGCCTGCGGTCTGGTGATCGTGCCGCTGTACACCGATGACCGGCCTGACAATATTGCGTACATAATGTCCGACGCAGCGGTCAAGGTGTTGCTGGTACAGGATGCGGCTGTCTGGAAACGGCTGGGTCCGGCACTGGCCGGACAGGATGATCTGCAACGTGTGCTGATACTGAGCAGTGCAAACGCCTCTCCGGGCGAGTTGCTGGCAGATGAGCGCGTCCGTTTTGTTTCTGACTGGCTGCCGGATAGTGCTGTTCCTGTCGGGCGGCGTGACGGTGACCCGCACGCACTGGCATCGATAGTCTATACCTCCGGGACTACCGGACGTCCCAAGGGCGTCATGCTGACGCATCACAATATGTTGTCGATTGCGCATTCGGCATTGACCATGATTGATGTTTACCAGGAAGACCTGTTCCTGTCTTTTTTGCCACTGTCACATACGCTGGAACGCACTGCCGGTTATTACCTGCCAGTGATGTCGGGTTCCGCGGTGGCCTATGCGCGTTATATCTGGCAGCTCGCCGATGACCTGCAGAGCATTCGCCCCACGGTGATGATTGCCGTGCCGCGTATCTTTGAACGTGTGTTTGCACGTATACAGGGCCAGCTGGACAAGCAGTCCGGACTGAAGCGTGCGCTGTTTAATTTGACAACCGCTGTCGGCTGGCATCGCTTTGAGCACCAGCAGCACCGGGCCGCCTGGCACCCGCGCCTGCTGATGTGGCCGCTGTTAAACAAGCTGGTTGCGCAGAAAGTAACGGCAAAACTGGGTGGTCGTTTGCGCATGGCCGTCAGTGGTGGTGCGGCACTGTCAAATACGGTAGCCAGAATCTTTATCGGGCTGGGTGTGCCGATCTTGCAGGGATACGGATTGACCGAAACCAGTCCGGTAATCAGTGTGAATGTGCCGGATGACAATGAGCCGGGCAGCGTCGGGTTGCCGTTAAACGGGGTTGAAACGCGTATTGGGGAACAGCAAGAGCTGTTGGTGAAGACGCCGGGCCTGATGCAGGGCTACTGGAACAATCATGCCGCTACCAAAGAGATTATTGATGCAGATGGCTGGTTGCATACCGGGGACCAGGCACGCATTGAAAACGGACATGTTTATATTACCGGTCGCATCAAGGATATTCTGGTGATGTCCAATGGTGAAAAGGTCCCGCCCATGGACATGGAGCTGGCCATTAGCCTGGTGTCGGCGATTGAACAGGTGCTGGTGGTCGGGGAGGGTGAGTCCTACCTGGCGGCTGTTGCGGTATTGAGCGCGGATGAATGGCCGTTGCTGGCAAAACGCTTTTCACTGGACCCTGATGCCGCAGACAGCCTGCACAATGAAAAGCTGCATGCGGCCCTGCTCAAGGATATCAAGGTGCGTTTAAAGGACTTCCCCGGTTATGCCAAGATCCGGCGTCTGGTGTTGACGCTGGAGCCCTGGACCGTGGATAACGGGCTGCTGACGCCGACCCTCAAGGTGAAACGTGCACGGGTGCTGGACATGTTTGCCGCGGATATCAAGACGCTCTACGACAGTGGCCCGGAGGGCCGTGCATGAATGTCTTGCAAGGGTAGCTGCAGCTACCAGCTGAAATAGGCAAATCCCCGTTCCTGCAGCAGCATGATGTCATCGACCCCGATGGGTACGACTTTTGCGAACGGCAGCAGATCCTTGTCTGTCCACTGCAGCGCTTTCATGGTGTTGCCGCAGGCGTGGAAGGCGACGCCGTAGCTGGCGAGTGAGCCGGTGCGTTGCTGTAGCTCCTTCGGGATTGGCCGCTGCGGGTGTTTGCCGATGAGGTGCAGGCCCTGGCCAAACGCAGCAATGACAATTTCAACATCATCGCCATACTTGCGCAGCAGTTCGCCGGCGGAGAATAAAACGTGCTGCAGGTATTCCGGCTCCGCCTTGTTGCATTGATACACAATCCGGTGTTTCGCAACGTCGTCGAGATGAGATTCGGTATGGAGTGCCTGTACCTGTTTTGCGACGACAAGACCGCCGAGTACGCCGATGGATTTCAGTGCCATACGACGCGTGCGGTTGAAAAATTTACCGGGGCGCATAGTTAGTCTCCAGAAGTTGGACTTCAGCTACACTGTAATTGACGACAGGCCATCACTGCCTGTGTGTAATACAACTTGCTTGCTAACTACAGTCTAGCGCAGTCCCCCTGTTTTTTCTTTTCGGGTTGTCTGTCTGGAGGCTTCCTATGAAAGTATCAGGTATCACGCGATCGATTTTATTCAAATGGGTTCCGGCGGCTTTTGTTGTCGCATCAATTGCCGGTTGCCCGAACCCCATGGCGGTGAAAGATGATGTTAACTCGCAGTTTTTTGACATTCGGCCCGGTTCTCAATTGATCCTGCACCAGGACGTGTCTATCCCGTCCGGGCGCTCTCACGCCAGCTTCCAACACGGCAAGGTTGTTAATGGGCTGGATAATTATGCCGTCGGCTGTGTGCTGGACGTTCGCGACCTGGGGCCTGGCAGCGTCAGTGCCGGCACTTTCACCATCAAGCGCGCCGAGAGTTCACAGGAGTGGGTCAGTCGTCCCAATATCATGAAGTTCTATCGGGTGATGTACCTGCGGTCAGACAGCCAGCCGCAGGTGTTGCGGTTGACCTGCCAGGACTGGGATGGGCCGCTGCTGGGAGACGATATTTCCGTTCCCGAGATACGCGAGGCACTGGGGGGTATTTTCAGTTTCGAGTTTGCTCAGTAAGGCCGGCGACAGCAGGTAATTATTTTTAGCGGTATCGATTCTGAGGGGATATCAGACGACCACCATTATCTGCCTGACATCATATATGGACGCCGGTAGCCGGCAGGGGTGCAGAAAGTTTAAGCCTATTGTACCCACGCATCATGCGGCCTGATCATGTTGCGATCGACTGCCTCAAAGATTCAACCGGGCTACAGTAACCACCGAAAGTTTGATCAGTAGCGAAGCCGGTCATTTATATGATGTAATCTG
>DAOVVG010000005.1 GCA_030632175.1 Gammaproteobacteria bacterium | reverse complement strand
GGCATCCAGTGACACGTTCACCATCGGTGAACCGCTCTGCTGATCAAGGCCGGAGCTGGCATTGGTAATCTGGTCACCGGTGGCAATAACCGCCTTCTTCAAAAGAACCGGCTTGCCACTCCTGTCGTAGTAGAGTCGTGAACCGGCCGGTACATTGCCTGCAACCGCCGCCTGCGTGTCATGCTCATAGTCGACCGCACGGTATTCCAGCGTCGCCGTTGCACCAAGAATACGCTTTGCCTCCGCTGTATCCTGAACCCCTGGCAACTGGACCACGATGCGGCTCGAGCCCTGCTGTGTGATAACCGGTTCTGCAACACCCAGTTCGTTAACGCGATTGCGTAGAGTGAGAATATTTTGCTGCAGGGCGAACTTCTCGATATCACGCACTTCCTGCTCGCTCATCTTTACCAGCAAGCCGGGGTTCTTCGCGTCATCGATATCCTCTATAAGCAGTGCCGGGTATTCCTTGCCCAGCAAATCACGCGACCGTTGCCGGTCGGCTTCGTTGCGCAGCATGATGCGCACACCCTGGTCCTCTGCCCGTAGCAGTGCATAGCGGATTTTTTCATCACGGAACTGTGAGCGCAGCCCGGTGCTGTAGCGTTGTATGGCCTGTTTCACCGAGGAGTTCATGTCGACTTCCATGAGGAAATGCACGCCACCACGCAAGTCGAGTCCCAGGTACATCGGCAAGGCATTCGCCTGTTCCAGCCAGCCGGGAATGGCGGGCGCCAGGTTAAAGGCAACCACATAACCGGTACCGAGTTCGGATTTAACGAAATCAACAGCCTTGATCTGTGTTTCCGTGTCATTAAAACGCACCAGTAATTTGCCGGGTAGCGTCTCAACTTCCTTCACCGGGATATCGGCCGCTTTCAGTGCTGCGCTCACCCTGTCAGTCACAGCCTGGTCGACTGCATTGTTGCGGGTGCCTGAAATCTGCAAAGCCGGGTCGGTACCATACAGATTCGGTAACGCATAAATCACACCCACGACCAATACAAATATCAGCAGCAGGTATTTCCACACGGGATACTGGTTCATCATAAGCGTAAAAATCCTTCCGGGCTTATAGCCCTTTTATTGTTCCTTTTGGCATAACACTGCCGACTGCCTGGCGCTGTAACTTGACCACCACGCTATCTGCCAGTTCCACATCGACAAAATTATCACTTACTTTAACAATGCGACCCAGCAGACCACCGTTGGTAATCACCTCGTCACCCTTGGCAAGCGACTCGACCAGCTCCTTGTGTTGTTTGGCCTTCTTGGTCTGCGGACGAATCAGCAGAAAATAGAACACCACAAAAATGATGATCAGGGGTAAAAAACTGGTCAGCGGATCACCCTGGCCAGCCGCTTCTGCGGCGTGCGCATCTGAAATAAAGAAATTCATGCTGCTCCTCTCGCTCGTATGTTCGTACAAAATCTGCGGATACCGGCACCGCCCAAGGGGCATCCGCTACCCGGATGACCCGGTAAAAACGCCGTATTATGGCATAGACGGCGCCGTTTGACCCCGGCGATGGTAAAAATTCTCGCGAAATACCGCCAGTGACTGATCCTCGATAGCCGCCCGCAGTCCGGCCATCAGCGCCTGGTAGTAGGTCAGGTTATGCAGCGTATTCAGGCGGGAACCGAGGATTTCATTGCATTTGTCCAGGTGATGCAGGTAGGCGCGGCTGTAATTCCTGCAGGTATAGCAGCCGCATGTGGCATCCACAGGCCCGGTGTCTGTTTTATTGGCGCTGTTGCGGAGCCGCACAACCCCGTCATTGACGTACAGGTGCCCGTTGCGGGCATTCCGGGTCGGTAGCACGCAGTCAAACATATCAATGCCGGCAGTCACGGCCTCAACAATATCCTCCGGGGTCCCCACCCCCATCAGATAGCGCGGTGCAGCATCAGGCATGGCAGCCACCGTGTGCCGCAGCACATGTTCACGCTCCTCCCTGGTTTCGCCGACGGACAGCCCGCCAAGGGCATAGCCGTCAAACCCGATGTCCTGAAGGCCTTCAAGAGAAGCCATACGCAGATCGGTATACATGCCACCCTGAACAATGCCGAACAGCGCGGCCGGGTTATCAGCGTGTGCCTCACGGCTGCGACGTGCCCAGCGCAGTGACAGCTGCATTGAATCGCGCGCTTCAGCAACAGTCGCCGGATATGGAGTACATTCATCAAAGATCATGACAATATCCGACCCAAGCGCCCGCTGTACCTGCATGGACTCTTCCGGCCCCAGAAACACCCGGTCACCATTCACCGGTGAACTGAAGGTGACGCCCTCCTCGGTAATCTTGCGCAAGGCATCCAGGCTGAACACCTGGAAACCGCCGGAATCGGTCAGAATCGGCCCGTCCCAGTGCATGAAATCATGCAGGGTACCGTGCTGATTAATAATGTCTGTACCCGGACGCAGCATCAGATGGAAGGTGTTGCCGAGAATTATCTGCGCCCCGGTGCCGCTGACCTCTTCCGGCGTCATCGCCTTGACCGTTCCGTAGGTTCCCACCGGCATAAACGCCGGGGTCTCCACCACGCCGCGATCAAAAACCAGTTGCCCTCTTCGTGCCTGACCATCCGTTTGCGAACAGACGAACTTCATTCCGACACTCTCCCGCAATCCTCACGTGACTCGATAAACATGGCATCACCATAACTGTAAAAACGGTAGCCCTCGTCAACCGCATGCTGATAGGCAGCCATCATGCGCGAATGACCGGCAAAGGCGCACACCAGCATCAGCAGGGTTGACTCCGGCAAATGAAAATTGGTCAACATCGCATCCACACACCGGAACCGGTAACCGGGTGTAATAAACAGATTCGTCTCTCCTTTATAAGGTTCCGGCTGTCCATCCCGTGCTGCCGTTTCCAGACTGCGTACCACCGTCGTACCCACTGCCACGACGCGTCCGCCGCGATTGTGTGTAGCCACAATCTTGTCACACGTGGTCGCATCGACCTCCAGGTACTCGAAATGCATCACATGATCGTCAAGATTATCAGCACGGACCGGCTGAAAGGTACCCGCACCAACATGCAGCGTTACGAAGGCCATGTCGACACCACGCCTCCGTAATTGCCCCATGGTTTCCTCATCAAAATGCAGGCCTGCCGTGGGCGCCGCGACCGCGCCCGGTGTCTGTGCATAGATAGTCTGGTAGCGCGACCGGTCCTGCGGCTCATCTTCGCGTGCTATATAAGGTGGCAACGGCATATGACCATGGGCCTCCAGGATCTCCAGCACACTGTCTGTGCCGGCAAACTCCAGCCGGAACAAATCATCAACACGTTCAATGACCTGCACAGAAATATCAGGTTCAAGCAGCAGACCAGTGCCGGGGAGCGGGGATTTACTCGCCCGAACATGCGCGAGCACCTGCTGCGGGCCGGTGACGCGCTCGACCAGCACCTCTACCTTGCCGCCGGTGTGCTTGTGCCCCCACAGGCGTGCCGGAATGACGCGGGTATCATTAAATACCAGCAGATCACCCGCATTCAGCAGACCGGGGAAATCCACAAACTGGCCATCAACAAACCGGTCACTGTCCGGATTGACGCGCAACAGACGGCTGCCACTGCGTTCCTCGCAGGGGTGTGATGCAATTTGTGCCTCGGGCAGGTCGTAGTTGAAATCCGTACGCAACATGGCGCGGGATATTAGCACAGGCGTTATCCGGCCTTGTGCTTGCCCGTACCGCGGGAACCCTTATACTAAGCAGCCTCCCGGGATAGCCGGGAATTAAAGAGACGATTTTCATATTGCCGGGGTGGCGGAACTGGTAGACGCAGTGGATTCAAAATCCACCGGTAGTAATACCGTGCGAGTTCGATTCTCGCCCTCGGCACCAATTACAGACAGGCACCATACAGGTGTTTTTGTGTAACCATTACTCACCACACGGGTTTATTAGATGTCAGGCACACGTTTTGCACTTGAAGTACAACCACGCATTCCCAAGGCACTGAAACGGCTGGAAGACCTCGCCAACGACCTGTTTTACAGCTGGGACCGTCAGGTTCGGCGCCTGTTTATCCGACTCGACCAGGACCTCTGGAGCAGTTCCGGCCACAACCCCAAGACATTCCTGCGGCGCATTTCCCAGCAAAGACTGGAAGCCGCCAATAATGACCGGGTTTTCATGGAAGACTTCCAGCGTGTACTGTCTGCCTTTGATACCTACCACCAGCAGTGCATGCATCCCGGCATCAGCAAGCACCTCAATCCCGAAGAAGACCTGATCGCCTACTTCTGCGCAGAGTTCGGTTTCCATGAAAGCCTGCCGATTTATTCAGGCGGTCTGGGCATTCTTGCCGGCGATCACTGCAAGGCTGCCAGCGACCTGTGTGTTCCCTTCGTGGCCGTGGGCATTCTTTATCGTCAGGGTTATTTCAACCAGACGATTGACGAGCATGGCACCCAGATATCGCATTACTCGCCCTCGAATTTTCATGCCCTGCCGGTCACACAGGCGGTCGACAAAGAAGGTAATCCGTTACTGATCGAAATCGACTTTCCCGGGCGCAAGGTTTATCTGCACGTATGGCGTGCACAGGCCGGACATATCACGCTGTACCTGCTGGACAGTGACCTGGAAGAGAACCAGGAACATGACCGCATCATTACCCACCAGTTGTACGGCGGTGACAAGAATACCCGCATACAGCAGGAAATCGTACTCGGTATCGGCGGTGTGCGTACACTGCGGGCACTGGGTATCCGCCCGACCGTGTGGCATATCAACGAAGGACACTCGGCTTTTCAGATTCTGGAACGCTGCCGTGAAGGCACCCTGAAAGGCTTTGACTTCGCCTGCGCGCTGGAAGTGATAGCAGCCGGTACCGTGTTTACCACGCATACGCCGGTAGCTGCCGGCCATGACATCTTTGATCATGACCTGATAACAGGCTACTTTCGCAAGTACATCAATGACCTCGGCATTGACATGCCAAGGTTCCTGGAACTGGGTGCCACACCCGGCAACCCGGGCACCTTTAACCAGACTGCACTGGCATTGCGCGGCTCACGTTTTCATAACGGCGTTAGCCGCATTCATGGCTCGGTGGCCTCGGAAATGGAACATTACATCTGGCCGGAAATTCCGCCCCGGGAAAACCCGATCAGTTATGTCACCAACGGCGTGCACCTGCAAACCTTCCTGGCGCGCGATTGGTCCAACCTGTTTGACATGCGTTTCGGTCGTGCCTGGCGCGATGAGTTACTCAACGAGGACTACTGGGATCGTATTGACGAAATCCCCGAACACAGCTACTGGAGTTTGCGCCAGTCACTGAAATCCGTAATGTTCGAGAATGTACTGCACCGGGCACAGCACCAGTACCGGCGCAATGGCTGCAGCGAAGCATTGATTGAACGCATGACAAAGTTCCTGTCACCCGACTCTGACATCCTCACCGTTGGCTTCGCGCGCCGCTTTGCCACCTATAAGCGCGCCACCCTGTTGTTCTCGGATCCGGAACGACTTAGCCGCATTCTCAAGAACCCGGAGCGCCCGGTCCTGCTGATATTTGCAGGCAAGGCACATCCGAGTGACATACCCGGACAGGAACTCATCAAGACCATTCACGAGTTTTCTCTCAAACCTGAATTCATGGGACACATCCTGTTACTGGAGGGCTATGACCTCGCACTGGGACGCAAACTGGTAACCGGCGTCGACGTCTGGTTGAACACCCCTGAATACCCACTCGAGGCCAGCGGCACATCTGGCGAGAAAGCCGGCATGAATGGCGTCATCAACCTGAGCGTTCTGGATGGCTGGTGGGCGGAAGGTTACAACGGTGAGAATGGCTGGGCGATCACGCCGCATGAACCGCATTTCGACGCGGAATATCGCAACCATGAAGAAGCCGGTGAACTGCTGGACCTGCTGGAAAGCAAAATCACCCCGCTGTACTACAAACGCAACAGCCAGGGTTTTTCAGAAGGCTGGGTAGCAATGTCCAAGGCTTCCATGAAGTCGACCATCCCGAACTTCAACGCACAACGCATGTTCAGGGATTACGTCTCCCGCCTCTATGCCCCTGCCAGTCGCCAGAACAGCAAGTTGTGTGCTGACGATTATAAAGGTGCAAAGGAACTCGCAGCATGGAAGGCCAAGGTCAACCGTGACTGGCCAAAGGTATCGCTCAGCCGTACCGACAAGTCACCTTCCGAACTGATGGCCGGCGACAGTCTCAGTATCGAGATCGCAGTAAATCTTAATGAACTAACCGCCGATGACGTCGTACTGGAATGCATTATCGGAACGGGAACCGAGACAGAGCATGATGCGTTCCATGAACATGAACACGTCAAGCTGAATCCCAAAGGCAAAGACAGCGACGGCCGGGCGCTCTTCGGCATCGACCTGGTACCGCCACTGGCCGGCCTGCAATTCTACAAACTACGGCTATACCCGAGCCATCCCCTGCTCAGTCATCCGTTTGAGACGGGTCATATTCGCTGGTTGTAGCGGGTAGCGGAAGCTGAACGGCACCTGGTTTTGACTCAGCAAGAAAATTGATGCGTAAGCCGCAGAGATGTTAAATAAATGTCCGGGATCACATCCAACTCAGACGTTTAGTCACTGCTTATATAATCAATGCATTAACGACAGAAAACGACCCGCTCCGGTTATTCACCTAAAGCGAACGCTAATGCGAATCAGTTATAGTTAGACTGATTTATAACAATCTTCAAAGTAATATTTGAGACATTCCAAATGTCGGGGCCGTATGACCGAACACAACTGCTTCACTCGTATTCTGCTTATGTAACCTACGGTACAGACAGGCAGGGGACGAACCTATTACGATGAGGCACGTTAGTTGGAGATCTTTCTGATCATCCCCGTTCGACCCATTTTGAGCTACAACGCTATGGCCTGCCACAATCCAAAATGCCTGGGTAATTATGATTTCGATCATATCGCTTTCTTTGCGATAAAGCGGTTTGTCGAAGGGTGCGATACAGTCACGTTACTGGGGCAGGCCGAATCAGAGTGCGAAAAAGAAGAGATTGCATTGGTCTGCCTGCTGGATGTAGCAGATAACAAGATCCGAGATCTCGAACTCTGCTGCAGGCATGCCGGCCACTGCAAGGTAATTGATTGCAGAGACAAGCTCAAAAAAATGATAAAAGAAGAGCTTACAAATAGAAAATTAGCTTAGTACTCACTCAACCAAGGAGATGGAGCATGCTGATACTTACTCGAAGGACAGGCGAGACACTGATGGTCGGCGATGATGTGACGGTGACCGTGCTCGGTGTGAAGGGTAATCAAGTAAGAATCGGTATTAATGCACCAAAAGAGGTGGCTGTGCATCGAGAAGAAATCTATGAGCGCATTAAAACTGGAGAGCAGGAAAAGATGAGAAACAGGAGATCCGAGTTTAGCAACAGGCGGCAGAACTATCTCATGCCCAGAGTTCCATTCAAGGACAGTAACGGGGCAACAATTACAGAAAGTCGCAGGAAGATTTCAGATCGACGCATAGGCAACATACCAGATGAGCGGATGATGAGGTCGTGATTAACTGAGTCTGCCGCCACATTAGCAATGGCTATTGCCCATCTGCACCAAAGGGCAATATACGAGGATAAAGCTTCTCTATATATATTACTAACCAGAGGTAGTCATTCCCTCCATAAATTCTGCCTCTACTAATGCCCCGGAAGAAGGAGATCCCGGGGCGTTTCTTTGTGAGTTGAAAGTCTGTTGTTGGTCGAAGTTACCCCTTTGCAATAACACCGCCGCCTGGTTCTGTCAGTTCATCGAACGGCAGGTTGCTGGCTGATACCGGACCTGGCGGACTGATTCCAAATAAGAATTCGCTAAAAAAGCCACCGCAACCCAAAGCGGACGTTTGATATTTCTTGGAAGTTGCGATAATCATCGGGTATGGATATCTTTCTAACCCTCGGTTCTGTTGTCGCGCTCTTCGGCACGATGCTGGCACTGGCGCTCGCTCCAGGTTTGAGTGTCGTTACTGTGTCTGCGAGGTCAGCAGCTTTTGGATTCATCCATGGTGCATCAACCACTCCGGGAGTTGTGGTTGGGGATATAGCATTCATTTTGATCGCAATACTCGGTCTTGCAGCAATTGCAGAGTCCGTGGACTGGCTGATTACTGCATTACTCGGGCGTTATAATTCAGGAATTTTCCACCCGGTCGGCCTGTCTGTTCAGCGAGCAAATCTTCCGGGCGAGATCCGGAGAAACCTGATCCCAGGTAAAACGCCAACTCCAGTTTCCGATGGTGGTCCCAGGGGCATTCATACGCGCATCACTACCCATTCCCAGCAGGTCCTGCATCGGAATGATTGCGAGCACAGACGTTGATTCCAGCGCTGTCCTGATCAGCGCCCAGGGCATCTCAGCTGACTCTGCCGATAAATGTGTATTGACGTTTTCACGTTCGGCGTCATCCAGGTTGTCGTACCATCCCAGCGTGGTGTCATTATCATGAGTACCTGTATACACCACAGATAAAGCCTCGTGGTTCTGCGGGAGGTATGGGTTATCCTCACCGCCGTCAAAGGCAAACTGCAGGATTTTCATACCAGGGAAACCGAACTGCAGCCGCAGGGCATCAACTTCCGGCGTGATGATGCCGAGATCTTCAGCGACCACAGGCAACTTACCAAAGTGCTGCTGCAAACGCTCGAACAAAGCTGCGCCCGGACCGGCCACCCAGCACCCATCAACAGCTGTCTCTGCCGATGCTGGTATTTCCCAATATTTTTCGAAGCCGCGGAAGTGATCAATACGGACGATATCGAAAAACGCGAACTGTGTGGTAAAACGTTCCACCCACCAGCCGTAACCCTGCTCGCTCATGCAGTCCCAGCGATACAGTGGATTGCCCCAGCGTTGTCCGGTTTCGGAAAAATAATCCGGCGGTACACCGGCGACCACTTCAAGCTCGCCGGCACTGTCGATTGTAAACAGCTCTCGGTGCGCCCACACATCTGCACTGTCATGAGCAACGTAGATAGGCATATCCCCGAATAATGCAACACCACGCTGGTGCGCATAGTCGCGCAGTGCAGACCACTGTGTGAAGAACAGATACTGTTCAAAGCAAACCTGCTCGATGGCCTCTGCCTGAACATCTCTGACATCCGCCAGTGCAGTCGGGTCACGGTCTCGCAATGCCACAGGCCACTGGTACCAGGGTTGCCCATCCTGTGCCGCACGGATGGCCTGGTAGAGCGCATAGTCATCCAGCCAGCCGGTTTGCGCTGTTTTGAATGCTGCATACGCTGCCTTGTCTGACTGTGATGCGGCTTTTTCAAAGCCTGAGTGCGCCTGCTGCAGACACGCATGCAGTGGCAGATTGCTTGCTGTCGCCGCGGGCAACCAACCAGCGATCAACAAGTCGTCAAGGCTTACTAATGCCGGGTTACCCGCATGCACGGACAGGCATTGATAAGGTGAACCATCGGCATGAGTCGGACCCAGCGGCAACATTTGCCAGACACTTAGCCCGGCTGCCTGAAGAAAATCTATGAAGCGGCGGGCATCCTCACCAAGGTCGCCGTGCTCACGTTTACCAGGCAGTGATGTCGGGTGTAACAGGACGCCTGCGCGGCGCTGTATCAGGGGATTTTGCACCAGGCGGAATACGGGTCGTTATCCGGTGAATTTGCCTTTTCGCATCACGCCGGTTTGTGCCGGGCTACCACCACCGTGTGCAAACACCGCAGACAGATACTCGGGCGGTTCCTCTCCCAGCATGGTATAAAGATTCGACAAATGCATACGGAACAGGCGTTCAAAATCACTCACCGTGTCGGCAGAGTTATAGTCCCCGAACCACCAGAACCAGTCAGACCCTTCACAAATGGATAGCTGATGCTGGGCTGCCAGCAACTGCTCACCACCGAGGCTGTTCTCCTCCACTGTCGCATCAAATACTTTTTTGGCATCTCCCAGCATATCCCAGCCGCGGTTCTTGTCCTTGTCACCAATCCACGTTGAAAACGTCCCGTATACCCAACTGCCACTCACCAGCTTTTTAATATTCGGTAACCGGCGGGATTCGGACAGATATTCGGTATAGGTCGTCATGTTGAGCCCGGGATGCTCTGACAAGCGCTTGTACAGCGTATTAAGAAAATAGTATGCATTCTCCGGGAAATGCTCCCAGGCATTTTCCCCGTCCAGAATAATGGACACCAGCGGGCTGTCCTGATCACGGGTACTGGCTGCAATATTCTCCAGGTGATCAATCAGGTTGCCAACGGCGTCATCAGCATGCCAGTCGGAATAGGTAAAGCCGATAAGATCGGACAGCCCGTCATCCCGAAAGAAACAAGCCAGCTTACCGCCGCCAACATTAAAACCCTGGTACAGGCTGCATCCGGACAGTGGCACATTTTCGTCGTTCGCCTGGCTGTGACGGTACACCGACTCACCGCTTGCGGCCCAGGTAAACCCGTGCTGCTCCAGCATTTGCAAGGCTGCAGCACTGACGCCACCCTCCGAAGGCCAGCAGCCCGTCGGGCGTGTCCCAAAATACTGTTCAAAAGTGGCAATACCTTCCTTGATATGCCATTCGACCCGTTCCTCACCCCCCGGGTAACTCGCCAGCTGTGGCAGTGTGATATCCGGCATGGCTTCCCGCGCTGTTTCAATATCCAGCAACAGGGGCAGGATCGGGTGCGCATACGGTGTCATGGACAGTTCCACCTGGCCTTTTTCCGCCAGTTCACGGTAGCGGTCAATGACACTGGACAGCAGTTCACCGATCAGCTTCAGTAATTGCCGGCGATCGTGCAGCGTGAAGCCCGTTCCCTTCTCCATCAACTGCTGCACCAGGCCATTGCTGCGCCGTACTGTCTCACCCATCCATGAGAGGTGATACCAAACCAGCAGGTCGGTTATAAACTGGTCACCGACATACAGCATCCCGGAAGGATGTTCATGAAACCAGCCGGCCATCTCGGCGAGCTTCTGGTAATGTTCAAAGCGTTTTATCGAACGCAACTCGTTGGCACGCAGGCAGGCACCCACCAGCTCCATGCGCTGTTCCTTGTTGCTCGGCATTACCGGACAGGCCAGCGCCGCCAGCAAGGGGTCACGAATGCCCTTGTTCTCGGACAGGAAGCCATTTACCTGTCCAGCATAATCTGATAACTGTTCAAGCAACACAGGTGCGAAGTTGACCACCGCCCTGGATTCCGGCACCTCCTCGAGATGCGCGGCCATGTCGATATAATCCTTGGTGGCGTGCAGGTAAGTCCAGGGCAGCTGATAGATGCCGCTGATCTGGTCACAGTATTGCGGTTGATGCATATGCCAACAAAGAACAATGTTCAGCGGCGATTTAGCGGACATGGTGGACTTCCTGCCCGAGCATTTCAGGCGTTACCAGTACCACGCCGCCGGGGCTGACGTAAAAACGCTCCGCATCATGTTCCGGGTCTTCTCCAATCACCGTACCCTCGGGGAGTTCGCACCACTTGTCGATAATCACCTTTGTGATACGGCAGTGGCGACCAATCTTGACATTGGGCAGGGCCACGACGTCCTGCAACACGGCATGGGAGTTAACGCGTACGTTTGAAAACAACAGTGAATGTCGCACGGTGGCGCCGGAGATAAGACAGCCACCGGAGACCATTGAGTCCAGTGCCATGCCACGCCGGTCGTCATCATCAAAAATAAACTTGGCAGGCGGTAACTGTTCCTGGTAGGTCCATATCGGCCAGTCCTCATCATACAGGTTCAGCTCCGGCAGCACCCCGATCAGTTCAAGATTGGCCTGCCAGAATGAATCGATGGTACCCACGTCACGCCAGTATGCAGCCTGTCCGAGGTGCGAGTCCCTGAAGGGGTAACTGTGAACCCGGTACTTTTTTATCAGATGCGGGATGATGTCATGGCCGAAATCGTGGGTTGAATAGGTAGAGTCGGCATCCTTGATAAGCTGCTCGTAGAGAAAATCGGTATTGAAGACATAGATACCCATGGAGGCCAGCGCCCGACCCGGCATACCTGGAATGGGATTAGGCGCTGATGGCTTTTCATCGAACTCGGTAACGCGCCCTTCCGTGTCAACGGACAGCACACCAAACGCCCTGGCATCACTGACCGCCACTTCTATGCAGCCAACTGTCATGTCAGCACCGGAATTAGCGTGTTGCGCGATCATGGGTCCGTAATCCATCTTGTATACATGATCGCCGGCCAGAATCAGCACGTATTCCGGTTTGTGGGTGCGGATAATGTCGAGATTCTGGTAAACAGCATCTGCAGTACCGGAATACCAGGAGGCCTGGATGCGTTGTTGCGCCGGCAGCAACTCGATAAATTCCTTGAATTCACCTCGCAGAAAACCCCAGCCGTTCTGTATGTGCTGAATCAGCGAGTGCGCCTTGTACTGAGTCAACACACCGATCATGCGAATGCCCGAATTCAGGCAGTTGGACAACGGAAAATCGATGATGCGAAATTTCCCGCCGAAAGGCACAGCAGGCTTGGCACGCCAGAGCGTCAATTGCCGCAGGCGTGAACCGCGCCCGCCCGCGAGAATGAGGGCAAGCGTACTGCGATTCAGGCGGCGGTCATAATGTTGGGGATCGGTAGTTACCATCAATCAAGCAGTTTTTCTGACCTGTTTGTTATGGAAAAGTGGGGTGTATTGTATGGCTACGACCTTTGACTGTATAGTTATCCGGCAGACAAATTTTTGCTCCAAAACAGGTCTTCATGATTATCTGATTCAATGTTGCATACTGACACAGGCAAGCCTTCGTTAATTGAAATATCTACCGGTATTCAGCGCCTGCTGGAAACCCGTCACCACGACCCGTTTAGCCTGCTTGGCAAACATGATTATTCCGGTGAAGTTCTGATTCGCGCCCTGATTCCCGGCGCCGCCTGGGTTCGTATCGCCGAGAATGGTGCCTCCCTGCAGCGTATGGGCAACACTGACCTGTTTGCATGGCACGGACCCGCCGGCCAGATACCTGAGCATTACCGACTGATCTGGCGCGACAGTGATGGTGCAGAACACGTCAGCTATGATCCGTACTGCTTCCCGCCACAGCTCTCCGAATTCGATCTGCACCTTTTTGGTGAAGGCAGGCACTGGCATATTTACCGGATACTCGGTGCCCACAAGCTGCAAGTCGAGGGTATCCCCGGTGTACGCTTTGCAGTCTGGGCGCCGTCTGCAGAACGCATCAGCGTTGTGGGCGACTTCAACAACTGGGACGGACGCTGCCACCCCATGCGCGTACGGGGTAACAGTGGTGTGTGGGAACTGTTTATACCTGGCCTCGGTGTGGGTCAGCCCTTCAAGTATGAGGTGCGTACCCGCCAGGGTGATATATTATTAAAAACAGACCCTTACGCACAGAACTTCGAGTTGCGTCCAGCCAATGCATCACGCGTGCCCGCACCACCTCAAAGCTATCGGTGGCAGGACAGCGCCTGGATGGAGGCGCGCCACAACGCGGACTGGCAACACGCCCCCATTTCCGTCTACGAAGTCCACCTTGGCTCCTGGAAACGCGATGAGCACGGAAATTTTCTCAATTATCGTCAACTGGCCACCGACCTGGTCAACCACGTCAGGCACACCGGTTTTACCCATATTGAGTTGCTACCCGTCACCGAGCACCCACTGGATGCCTCCTGGGGCTACCAGACAACCGGTTACTTTGCCCCGACCAGTCGTTTTGGCGAACCGGACGACTTCCGATACTTTGTCGATTACTGTCACCAGCACCAGATTGGCGTCCTGCTTGACTGGGCTCCCGCCCATTTTCCCAAGGACGCCCATGGCCTGGCGAACTTTGACGGCACTGCACTCTATGAGCACGAAGACCCGCGCCGTGGCGAACACCACGACTGGGGCACCCTGATCTATAACTATGGCCGTAATGAAGTCAGGAACTTCCTGATCTCCAGTGCCGTCTACTGGCTGGAAGAATTTCATATTGACGGACTGCGTGTCGATGCTGTCGCGTCCATGCTTTATCACGACTATTCACGACCGCCCAGCGAATGGATACCCAACATCTATGGCGGTCGCGAGAATCTGGAGGCGGCAGCCTTTTTACGTGAACTGAACACCATTACCCATGCCGAGTATCCCGGTTCCGTTATGATCGCCGAGGAATCAACCGCCTGGCCCGGTGTCAGCCGTCCGGTTGACGGCGGTGGGCTCGGTTTCAGCATGAAATGGAACATGGGCTGGATGCATGACTCATTACGCTACATGTCGCATGACCCGGTCCACCGCAAGTACCACCATAATGACCTGACCTTTGGTCTGCTGTACGCCTACACTGAAAACTTCATGCTGCCCTTTTCCCACGATGAAGTCGTACACGGCAAACAGTCCATGCTCTACAAGCAGACCGGCGACAACTGGCAACGCTTTGCAAACCTGCGGCTTTTGTATACCTACATGTTCACCTTTCCGGGCAAGAAACTGCTGTTTATGGGCTGCGAATTTGCCCAGGGCCGGGAGTGGAACTTTAATGCCGGCCTTGAATGGCACCTGCTTGAATACAACTGCCATCAGGGCATGCAAACCCTGGTGAGTGACCTGAACCGCCTGTATCGCGAAAAACCTGAATTGCACCGTTTTGATTTCAGCGCAGAAGGATTCGAGTGGATAGATTGCATCGCATCTGACTTCTCGGTCCTGAGTTACCTGCGCAAGGATGGTGACAGCGCTGTCGTTGTGGTACTTAATTTCACCCCTGTCCCACATCATGGCTACCGGATAGGTGTCCCCGCCAGCGGCAGCTACACTGAATTGCTGAATTCCGACTCCGGTTACTACGATGGCTCGGATGTGGGCAATAAAGGGCAGATTGTCTCTGTACCAGAGCCCTGCAACGGGCAGCCGCATTCACTGCTGCTGACGCTGCCGCCGCTGGGTGGCATCATCCTGCAACGACAGTAGCAATAGCGGCGTTTCCTCCTCCCTCCGGTCGCGACTTGAAAATACATGCGGCAACCCCTATTTTTACTGTATAGGTGAGGTACCTGTCATGGATAACATCAGAGAAGCCGCAGTAGCGGGCAGTTTTTATCCGGCTGACCCCGTTGAATTGCGTAATCAGCTGAACGCACTGTTGCCCACCGTGGCCAGCAACGATAAACCACCCAAAGCGATGATCCTGCCTCATGCCGGCTATATATATTCCGGACCGGTTGCCGCCAGCGGCTACGCACGACTGGGGGGCAATACTGCAGGGATAACCCGGGTGGTCCTGCTGGGTCCCGCGCACCAAAAGTTTGTGCGGGGCCTGGCCTTGCCAAGCGCGACCGCTTTCAGCACCCCGCTGGGTACCATACCGCTTGATACCGAATCCCTGGGTCGGCTTCAACAACTGCAACAGGTTTCCATCGACGATGCCGCGCACGCCTCTGAACACTGCCTGGAAGTCCACCTGCCGTTCCTGCAGAGATCCCTGAAAGACTTTAGCCTGGTGCCTGTCCTGGTCGGTGATGCAACAGCAGATGAGGTTCGCGAAGTAATTGAACTGCTCTGGGGTTCTGACGAGACGCTGTTAATTGTCAGCTCTGATCTCAGCCACTACCACGACTATGAAACAGCCAGGCAACTTGACCAGGCAACCTCCCGGGCGATTGAGTCACTCGCATTTGAAGATATTGATCACCATGCTGCCTGCGGCAGCAGCCCGGTTAGCGGTCTGCTGTTGTATGCACGTCAACATAACCTGCGGTTCAAGACCATTGATCTGCGGAATTCCGGCGATACTGCCGGACCGCGCGACCGCGTCGTTGGTTATGGCGCCTATATTCTGACTGAATAATATGCCCTGTTCCGCAACCGAACGCGCAACGTTACTGGGCGTTGCCTTGAAGTCAATTCAGTCCGGCTTGCAAACCGGTACCGCACTGAAAACCGATACTGACAATTATCCACATGTATTAAAGGAGACGCGTGCAACTTTTGTGACCCTTAAACACGATGACAGGCTGCGAGGCTGTATCGGCTCACTGGAACCCTGTACCCGTCTGGTCAACAGTGTCGCTGAAAACGCCTATGCAGCGGCGTTCCGCGACCCGCGATTTCCGGTGTTGACGCATCCGGAGCTTCACGATCTAACTATAGCTATTTCTGTGCTTGGCCCGCTGCAGGCGGTTCATTGTGATTCCGAGACAGACCTTCTGATGGAGTTACAAGCAAGGAAGCATGGCTGGGTAATACAGGAGAAAGGCTCAAGAGGAACTTTTCTGCCCTCGGTCTGGGAAGCACTGCCCGATTCACAGCAGTTTCTCGAACACTTGAAAATGAAAGCCGGACTGGCTGCAGATTACTGGTCTGACAGCATTGAAATCTGGCAGTACTCTACGGAATCTTTCTCTGCCAATGCAGAGGAAGCAGATAAATACGCAGTACCAGGTGTTATATCTGGGTAGGATGCAGCCATGCAAACACCATGGTTACAAGTAGCAAGGTAAGCAGCAGTGGCCTTGTCGATTGCGACTGACTGTCATTGTTGTAAAGGTATTGCTGCACCAGTACTGTGTCAGCATCACGGCGCCGGTCCTTGCTGTAACGCCGTTCCGGGTGGTAGTTTCCGCTATTGGAATAATCCTGGCAACGGCGCTCGAATTTACGCTCATCGACCTGCATGCGCGCCTCGACCAGCTTCTGATAATCATCCCAGTTCTCGAGATTTGTTACCTCCGACGGTAACATATCGAAAAAACTGTTGGCCGGTGACCAGACTGTTTTATCAGTACTCAATTCATCAGCAAGACGGATGCGGCCAAGTAACAGATAGCGGGTAATCTCCACGGTGCTGAAGGGTCCACGGACAACCCCTTCCCGCCGGGAATACCATTCCGACAGATAGTGTGCCTGCCCTGTCACCTATTGTGCCCGCGTCTCGGTCATGACCGGTTCAGTCCTTCAGCCAATCTTCCATGCGTGCGCGTAAACGAATCAGTGCCTGGCCATGGATCTGGCAAACCCGTGACTCACTGACACCGAGAATCTCACCAATCTCCCGCAGATTCAGTTCTTCATCGTAATAGAGCGCCATCACCAGACGTTCACGTTCAGGCAGACCCTTGATGGCATCGGCAAGACCGGCCTTGAAATCACTTTTCTGCAGGTTCTCGAGTGGCTGGTTCGGCTGGCGAGCATGCTGCACATAGCTTTCCTCGCCAATGGTGCCCGGATCTTCGTAACTGAATATGCGACATCCCGTGGCATCCTGCAGGATCTTGTGATACTCATCCAGTTGCAGTCCCATGACCTCGGCTACTTCAACACCACGAGCGTCACGTCCTTTTTCATTTTCGATTTTACGAACAGCCTCGGCAACTTCCCGGGCCTTTCTGTGTACGGAGCGCGGCGTCCAGTCGGTGCGACGAATCTCATCCAGCATGGCGCCACGAATACGGATGCCCGCATAGGTTTCAAAACTTGCGCCCTGTTCAGGATCAAATTTCCTGGATGCCTCGATCAAACCGATCATCCCGGCCTGTATCAGATCATCCGCCTGGACACTGGCCGGCAAGCGACTCATCAGATGATAGGCAATGCGTTTCACCAGTGTCTCGTGCAACACGACCAGCTCGTTGCTTGTCTTTAGATCAGTGCTTACCTTGACTGCTGTGTTTTTCATGATATCACCTCCATCCCCATGTTTTCGTTATCAATTAACCGTTCCACAAAAAATTCAACATGCCCGCCTGCACGCTTCGGCCGTGGCCATTCCATGGTGCGGCTGGCAAGTTTTTTGAGAGCCATCGCAGAGGGACTGCGTGGGAAACTGTTTACCACTGATTGATGACTGTGCACTGCCTTGCGCACATGCTCATCAGTCGGGATATAACCTGCATATGAAATTTGCAGGTTATGGTCGTCCGTAAAATTCTCTATAAGGTTCTGGAACAGGGTATTAGCCTCGCTTGCCGAGTCCACCATATTGGCGAGCACCCTGTAACGGGCAATACCATAGTCACGATAAAAATGTTTTAGCTGGGAAACACAATCTCTAATGGATGCAGGCTCGTTACAGACAACTACAAGGATTTCGTTTGCCGCCTGGCAAAATACGGCAACGCTTTCAGAAACACCGGTTGCAGTATCAACGATAAGTGTATCTACCGGTTCTTTAAGATCACTGAACGCGCGAACGAGCCCCGCACATTCCTGCCACCTCATATTCGCCAACTGCCCAACGCCTGATGCCGCAGGAATAACCATGAGGTTGTGACCACCTGTTAACAGGATGTCTTCCAACTCACACTTGCCACGCATCACGTCATATAAGGTATTTTCGGGTGTAAGCCCCAGCAGCACATCAACATTTGCCATACCCAGATCGGCATCCAGAATCAGTGTACGTTTCCCCTCATTCGCAAGTGCCTGTGCAAGATTGACGGCGATATTTGTCTTGCCGGTTCCGCCTTTCCCGCCGGCGATCGCAATCACCTGCACCGGTGATTGCGATATGCTGTCCGTATCGCGGTTTGAATGGCCGAGTTTGATGTCAGAGAGGCGCATGTAGTGTGCCGCCCGTTTTACAATTGTTGTGGTAATCCATAGTCATGTTGTTTGTTCCCGTGCTGTATTTACCTTGCTGGTTGCAGTACTGGTAGCAACTTGCGTACCAACATGGAAAAACAGTCACAAACAACAGAAAAAGTATTTTATCTTATTGTTTTAATAGATATTATATTTCTACCATCAGGTACGCTGCATGCTGCGTGACTGCGTCACACTTTTGACCATCCGGGAAATTATCAAGGTAAGTGCCGGATAAATGGCTCCCCGGCATCGGGATACCGTGCCGAAACAGGAAGGGAGTTTGCACGCAACGAAGCATGCCAATAAAACATCAGCACATCTGATGGATACAGGAATAGGCGCTGCAGGCAGGCAGCGCTGAAGTTCAGCTCATATGGCCGCTTTCAGCCAGCCAGTTGGAGAAGCGGTTATCTGGCAGTGGCCTGCTGATATGAAAGCCCTGCGCGGTATCGCAACCCAGGTTATTCAACATATCCCAGGCCAGGCCGTTTTCAACACCCTCAGCCACCACCTTGTAACCAAGGTTGTGCCCAAGGTCGATAATTGAACGTACGATCGCTACATCCTGTTGATCGAAAGCCACATCAATAATAAATGACTGATCAATCTTGAGGGTATGGATAGGCAGCTGTTTCAGATAAGACAGCGAGGAATAGCCGGTGCCAAAATCATCTATGGCAATAGTTACGCCGATATCACTGAGCCGGTTCAGCACACCCGCGGCACCTTCAATATCCTGCATAAGCGTGGCCTCGGTGATCTCGATTTCAAGACACTCACCATCCGTTCCGGTTTCATTTAAAGCCCACTGTATTTTTTCCAGCAGCCGGGGGTTCAGGAATGAACGTGCCGACACATTAACAGCTACAGGTATATGCATCCCGTCATAGGACCATTGCTTGCATTGCCGCAGTGCTGTCACCAGCACCCAGTTCGTGATGGGCGTTATCATCCCCAGTTGCTCTGCAACAGGAATAATACGCTGCGGCATAACCGTCCCTTCAACAGGATGTTCCCAGCGCAACAGCGCCTCCACGCCTGTAATCCGCGAGGTCTGCAAATCAACCTGTGGCTGGTAATGCAGCATAAATTCATTATTGTCCAGCGCCGCGCGCATTTGCCCCGAATAACGTAACTGATCCACCGGGCTCACATCATTCAGCGGGTCAAAATACTGGTACGGCAAACCATTACGCTTGGCCCGGTGCATTGCGCTTTCCGCATTGGTAAGCAGGCTTTCTTCACTGGTGCCGTCTTCAGGAAAACAGGCGATTCCCATTGTCAGGTTGACGCACAAATGCTTGCCACTGGACGAGAACGGTATATCAAACGAATCAAGTATCTGTGTAATAACCCGCTCGGTTGCAGCCCGTGCACTGTTGACCGGCTGCATCAGTATGCCAAACTGGTCGCCACCAAGCCGTGCCAGGGAATCAGACTCGCGAACAATGGAGTTCAGCCGGTCTGCCACATCGCGCAGCAGAACATCACCGACATCATGACCAAGCGTGTCGTTATACATTTTGAACTGGTTAATATCGAGCGAGATGACAATCACCTGCGACCCCGGGACACGCCGTGATGCCGCCAGCGCCATGTTCAGGTGATCACTCCAGAGCGCACGATTGGGCAACTGCGTCAGCTTGTCGGTGGTAGCCATTTGTTCCAGCAACTTGCGCTCACTGATAAGGTGATTGATATCCTCAAGAATACAGTGCACCAGCACCGGCCGTCGCTCGGCCTGGCCCATGGACGGGTACATGGAAATCCGGTACCAGTGCTGCTCGGCACCGGCCAGCGAGATGCGAACCTCGGCATAGGTCCGGGTGCCACTGACGGCTGTTTGCCACGCGGTAAGCAGTTGTTGTTGATCTTCTTCCGCAGTATCTGACAGACAGGGAACAGGCGCAGCCAGCCTGGTTGCATACATGGCATGCAGGGAAGCATTCGCATAGATAACCCGGTTGCTGTCTATATCAACGCTCCAGACATAATGAGGAATACCGGACAAGAGGTCCTCTACAGTTCCCAGTTCCCGCTCAAAGTGGAGCATTTCTTTTTCGATAGTTTCGTGGGCCGATCGCCAGAAGCCCTCAATGGTCAGCCCCATATCACGAAGCAGTAACCGGGCAATGACAGACCTGAGGGACTCTTTCTCCGAGGAAGGCGCATCCAGACCTGAAAGAGTTCCAGTTATGTAATTAATCAGCAGATTATAGGAGGCGACTATCCAGACGGACCTGAAGCCGTATTCGCGTAATGCGCTGCCCGCGTTCAGCAATCCTGCTTCCCGAGCCGGATCCGGCGAATTAACCACGCTGCCGAGCATGTTGGCCAGTTCTGCACGTATCAGCGATCCCGTGTCACCACCGCTACGCTCGAAACTGTACAGCGCATCTGCAATATCAGGGTTGTCAAACAGATAATTGTAATAGATCTCGGCGAACCCGGATGTACCATTGACCAGCGCTTCGCGATATTTTTCAAGAACCGCCAACTCTTCAGGCAGGACCAGCAACATATAGTGGTATTCCTTTACCTGAGACTCAGGCAGGTCATCACGCTGACACACATTATCAGCATTGGCCCCCCGGGCTTGACGCCTGCGTTCTTTGTTTTTATCAGCCATATTGTTATACGTTTATATTGTTCTGTTCAGGAGACAAAATTACAGAAATTCTGTTACCTGTGACTGTATACAAATGGGTAGTGTCATCCGGGTTGCACACGGCACAATGTGTCCCGGCAAACGGATGCGATCAGTTCTATCTGTTGTAAAAAGTATGGACCCCTATCCAGACTTTATTATTTTTGATACCCCCCACCTGCAATCCATGCAGCGTTGGCTGCAGCGGAAAATCACCGCAAGTATAACGCAGATACCCACTGTACTACGAGCAATCCCCGGTCACTGCCCTACCGCCCTCAGGCTGGCCTTTGCAAACCGTATTTCCTGAGTTTTTCTACCAGTGTAGTCCGTCGCATACCCAGCCGCTTTGCTGCATGCGCGACCACCCCCCCCGAATCTGTCAAAGCCTGCTTTATATAGCTGATTTCCATATAACCAAGATGTTCTTTCAGATTGAGTCCATCCCGCGGCAATCGGGGATCGAGATCCTCGGAAGTCACTGGTGCCCCGACCAATGAATCAACCAGCTTCTCGGAAACCTCATCCCCACCATTCTGGAATTTTTCAGGTAGATCAACGGCATCCACGACTCCATAGGGGTGCAAAATCGCCAGTCTCTCGACCAGGTTCGCCAACTCCCTGACATTGCCCGGCCAGTTATACTGACACAGTGAATATATAGCGCCGGGTGACAGCCTGACGGAACCGCGTTTCTCATGCTCAATGCGTCGCACCAGTTCATTCACCAGCATCGGGGTATCCTCGACCCGGTCACGCAAGGGCGGCACTTCAATCGGAAACACATTCAGACGATAAAACAGGTCTTCCCGGAACTCTCCTGTCTGGATCCCTTCCTCCAGATTCCTGTGGGTTGCTGCCAGTATGCGCACATCGGAAGTGATTGTTTTGTTTGAGCCCACCCTTTCAAAGGTTCGTTCCTGCAAAACGCGCAGGATCTTGACTTGCATCTGCAGGCTCATGTCGCCTATTTCATCGAGGAAAAGCGTGCCTCCCTCGGCCATCTCAAAGCGGCCCTCGCGGTCGCTGATCGCACCGGTAAAGGCCCCTTTCTCGTGTCCGAATAATTCGGACTCCAGCAGATCAGCCGGAATCGCACCGCAATTGACAGGGACAAAAGGTCCTTCGCGTCTTGATGAATGATAGTGGAGATTACGTGCAACTACTTCCTTGCCGGTCCCTGATTCACCCAGGATTAAAACATTGGCATCACTACCCGCCACCTGCTCAATCATCTTCCTAACTTTCTGAATTGGACGGCTGCTCCCGACCAGGCTGCGGAATAGCTCCACCGGACGCTCAGACACACCCGGAGAACGGTGTGATTCTGCATAGACCTCAGCCTGATGCAGGGCACTGGTTAGTTGCGAATATTGTGTCGGTATCTCAATACGACCAAGAATGCAGGAGCCTGCTTCGATCGTTACCGTAGGTTCCTTGCCTTTCTCGGACAAAAGATAAATAGGCAGGTTCTCATCCAGACTGTGAACTTCAGCCAGCAGGGTGGAGAGCATATTCTCTGACTGGCAACTACCAATCAGAACAGCCTGTATGCTGCTTGCATCACCGGCGAAATCTTTCCAGTGACTGCAGTCTTCAACGAGAATCGGGTTATAACTTATAAACCTTAGAATGGCCTGTATTTCCAGACCCAATTCGGGATCTGCTTCAATTATCAGGATCTTGGGCTCACTAGGCATTGGATTTCCTAAAGTGTTTTACGTTTGGTGCGCGTGATTATCGTAAAAACCCGACAATTATTAAAGTAATTTATCCCCTACTCTATAAGCGGAAGTTAACCACCCGGCAGTGCCGATGTCAAAGTAAAGCAAGAGACACGGTCAGGCGCTGTTGAGTATTGCGTATCACAGCCCGTTAACCATGCTTATCTTATTGTTCTATAGTTGAATATTCAACAATGAAAGACGGGGCTGGCGTCCAGACTTGCAATCAACACAGCGTCGAAAACTCGGACGAGTGAGTGTTACAAAAACCACCGGTGCGCCGATAAAAAATGCGGTCAGGCAAAAAGAACTGCTCACTGATGGCGCGTCAATATATTGTCGATATGTGCGCTGAACCACAAAATCCATCTAAACTCTTTGATTCCGGGGACGATAAGTTAACTGTGTCAGGAATGCACAAAACCAGAATGATTTATTACATAAATATACAAAATACTAAACATACAAGGCCTGCTCACACATGCAAAATCTAACAACTACAACATCAGAAGAAGACATAAATCGTATTGACTCAATACGCTCACAACTCAGCGAAGATAACTATTTCGTCGACAGCCTGCAAATTGCAGACAAGATTATTGATATAGAACTGGCACTTGCCGGAAGCAGCTGATCAGTCGTAAGAACTGCGCTTTCATAGCCGCCAGGAACCCGCATTTAAATAAAAAACACTTCACAAGTGCCTGTGTTGGAACACGCTCAAAGCATAGTGTTAGAATTCGACCAGCAGGTTCTGCATAAACAGCATTTACACCAGAACCCCTACGGGGCCGTAGCTCAGCTGGGAGAGCGCGTCGTTCGCAATGACGAGGTCGGGAGTTCGATCCTCCTCGGCTCCACCATACTACAGTTTCCTGCCCCGGTAGCTCAGCTGGATAGAGCGAGCGCCTCCTAAGCGCTAGGTCGGACGTTCGAATCGTCTCCGGGGCACCATTTCATTTCGGTCATAAGCGTGCGAGGAATATCGTACGCTGGCAAGGCATCAGCACGGGTTTTTTCATCCCCCATAAAAACACGCCTCGCAGAGGGTATACGAGGCGTGTTGTGGCATGTGCAGGAGTATTTTTATTATTTTTTGCGCCACATGAATACAGCTTATAGCAGTGCCGGCAGTCCGCCTATTGCACTGAAGTACAACACCTTCATTACCATCTGCTTATCACGTACTGACAATCTAGTACTTTTGTCTCATTGAGTTGCTGACCGATAGTATCTAGAATAAGTACTGTTGCTTCAGGCATTGATAGCAACCCGTGCATCTACAAAAATAAACAGGGAAAGTTAAATGAAATACAAAGGTCAAGCTGCTGCGATATGCCTGTGTATAGCACTTGCAAATGTATCCACACCAGTAAATGCCGAACTGATTGCCAGCCACAGTCCGGCACAATTTCAGCCCCATGAAAAGTCCGCCCCCCCGGGTTCGTCAGAAGACATAACAACAACCACCGGTCAGAAAGAACAGGTGGAACTCAATATGCTCGATACGATATGGATCGTTAGTTTTGCGATCGCAGGACTGGTGCTTCTAAGAAAAATACAAGGCGAGTAGACCATCGCCACGCAAGCCCTGTTTGTCCAGCCTGGTCAGAATTACAGCATTCAGTAAATGTCCTTGTTAGCCGATAGCCTCGGTAACAACCGAGTTCCTCCAATCGGCCAGCTTCAGAACAGCGTTTAAATAACGGGGCATCGAATAATCGCCATGAAATACATCATCGCAGCCTTTTTCCTGCTGGCATCAACCCAGAGTCTGGCCGATAAGCCTGACGCACTACCAGGCAACAATGGTAATAACGGCAATCACTATGCCTACGGAAAAGACCAGAACAACGGCAACCGGTTTGGTGTCAACCAGCGGGTCGTATCCGTACCTGAATCCAGCACACTGGCACTGGTTGGACTGGGGCTGGCAGGATTGATCATTGCGCGCAGTCGCAAAAAATAACCGCGACCCTGAAACTAAACCTTCCTGCGAGCCTCAACCACATTAGGCAGCTGCCCGATTTTTGTCAGAACGCGACTCAGCTGGCCAATATCCGCGATCTCCAGTGTCAGGCTCATACGCGCTATACCATCACGCTCATCTGTCGCGGTATTCACACCATTAAGGTTTATTTTCTCATTCGCCAATACAACAGTGATGTCCCTTAACAGGCCCGACCGGTCATAGGCCTCAACGGCAATATCAACCACATATCCTTCTCCGCTCTTACTACCCCACTCTACTTCAATCAGGCGGTCTCGATCTTCGCCTTGCAAACGCAGCACATTACCGCAGTCCTGCCGATGAATCGTCACGCCACGTCCGCGGGTTATATAGCCGATAATCGGGTCATTAGGTACCGGATGGCAACAGCGTGCAGTTGTTGTCAACAGGTTCCCTACACCCAGTATTTTAAATCCACCCGGCGTCGTGGCATGTTCTTTTCTCGTCAGACGTGGACGGTGTATTTCCGGTGTTTCCTCTCGCGGCACCAGCTCGTTAACTGCATTGGCAAGATGCCCGGCCGTGATATCTCCATGACCGACTGCTTCAAGAAATTCGTCAACCTGTTTATGCCTGAAACGACTCGCGAGCTTCTCTATCGGTAAATCCGTTATCCCCAGACGATGCAATTCCCGATCCAGAATAGTTCGTCCTGCTGCAACATTATGCTCATAGTCCTGATGCTTGAACCACGCACGAACCCGTGATCTGGCACGCGAGGTTTTCAGATATCCCAGATGCGAATTCAGCCAGTCACGACTGGGCTCACCCTGGCGCGTTGTTAATACTTCAACCTGTTCCCCATTCTGCAACTGGTAAGTGAGTTGCACTATGCGGCCATTGACCTTGGCACCACGACAGCGGTGTCCGACTTCGGTGTGTACTGAGTAGGCAAAATCCAGCGGAGTTGCACCCTGTGGCAGATCGACAATCCGTCCCTGCGGTGTCAGGACATATACCCGGTCGTGAAAAGCCTCGGACTTGAAGCGATCAACAAAATCAGTGGCACTGTCTTCTTCCTCCTTCCATTCAAGCACCTGTCTTAGCCAGGCGATCTTTTCTTCATGGGCTGAATCACCGCCCCCGCCTTCCTTGTAACGCCAGTGGGCTGCAACACCCAGCTCCGCATGCCGGTGCATTTGCTCTGTTCGGATTTGAATTTCCAGGTTATAACCACCCGGTCCTACCACTGCGGTATGCAGCGAGCGATACAGATTCTTTTTCGGATTGGCGATGTAATCGTCAAACTCATTTGGAATATGCCGCCACAGGCCATGTACCACGCCCAGCGCGGCATAACAGTCCTTTTCCTCCTTCACCAGAATACGTACAGCACGCATGTCGAAAATCTGGTCAAAATCGACCTGCTTGCGCTGCATCTTCCGCCAGATACTGTTGATATGTTTTGGCCGACCACTAATGGCCGCCTTGATACCGGCTTTCTTCAGCTCGGCATCCAGCGCTTCAATAACATCGTTTATATAACGTTCGCGATCCGCTCGCTTCTCATCCAGCTGATCGACCAGTTGCTGGTAGGCGTCGGGCTCAAGATACCGCAGAGAAAGGTCTTCCAGTTCCCACTTGATCTGCCAAATACCCAGTCGATTTGCCAGTGGTGCATAAATGTCCAGCGTTTCCTGTGCGATACGCCGTTGCCGTTCGCTGCTCAGATGCTGCAAGGTGCGCATATTGTGCAACCGGTCAGCAAGTTTGATGAGCACCACCCGCACATCGTCAGCCATCGCCAGCAGCAATTTGCGCAGACTTTCTGCCTGCGAATGTCCTCGCTGGCCTTCGTGATCCAGCTGCTTGAATTCGCCGATCCGCTCCATCTTGGTGACACCATCAACCAGCCGGGCAATAACCGTCCCGAACTCCGTTCTGACATCGTCAAGGGTGACATCGGTATCCTCAACCACGTCATGTAACATGGCTGCAGCGAGCGTTTCATAATCAAGTTTGAGGTCACTGAGTATTTCAGCAACGGCCAGTAAATGACTGAAATAGGGCTCGCCGGAAGCACGCTGCTGGTCACGGTGTGCGGTATTCGCCCAGTCAGCGGCCTTTTCCAGCAGCACCTTCTCGTTGTCAGACCGCCCTTTCAGCAAATCCCCGACGAGCAGCGACGTACCCACTACCAGATTACCCGGCCCAGAAGATGTGGTTAATTCTTCCATCAGCCATATATAGCAATAAGTTACCGATTATTAAACGACTATTTATCTGCCCGTCGAAAACGGACAGTGTCATCATGCAGGAAAGTTGCAGTTTCGAGCCGTCAGGCTGTCACCGCCAGGGGTTTGCTAGGTGGCGTGTCTGTCCAGACCGGACTGCCCGGATACGTCCGCAGCCGCCGCTTCCTTGTTGATTGGCGCTACCACCGCCAGCGGGGGTGATGGGGTCTGCGGTAAGGATTGATCACCAGACGGGTCAGTGAAGGTATCATTGAGCCGTTGTACATAACTGTTTGCTGCGTCAATAACACGTTGTAAACGCCTGTGATTTCGGTTCCCCCACCCTACCGGTGTCTTTCTGAATATGCTGTGCCAGGGACGGGTGTTGAATACAAACGCATTACGAATGCGCTCCAGCTCAAGACCGGGCGCATATTGTTTTTCCAGCTGGCTAGTAACCCGTTGTGCAGCAAATTTACGTGCCTTGAAGTGCAGAAAAACAAATACTCCCGCGCCCAGCAGACAAAAGATCAGTGTCCACGCAATGTTACTGCTCGAACCCTGCCACCAGTCCGGCATGCCCCACTTAAAACCATCCCTGAATCCGAGCCACTGCATCAGGAACAGACCGGCCACCAGATATATACCTGCCAGCACGGCATCTGTCCGATAGACCAGTTTTCGCCAATGTGCCTTTAATGACTCAATCTGCGGAACAAGTTTCTCTTCGATGTGATGCGCGGTTTTCTCCAGTGCACCGGTGATTCGATACGCGCGTTCAACCCCCACACCCTGTATACGCTGGTGTATTTCTTTCAGATCATGATCCCGCTTGGACTCGTAACGCTGACGCAATGACTCATCACTAATGGCAACAGCCGCTTCAGGATTGTAAATACAATAAAACCTTCCCGCAGTCAGACCTTCCTGCGCCAGTGCGCGCTGCCAGGCACCCACAACCTCTTCGGGGTTGTCGTCACGGGCAGTGGTATCCATCTGATTCAGGATAAAGACAAACTTGGTCGCATCCGGACGGTGAATCGTGTCTCCCACAAGGTGCGCCAGGGTATCCCGCATCGCCCCCGGCTCCGGATGACGGGCGTCAAAAAACACCAGTACCAGGTCAGACAGGTCAATGATATGGTCAGTCAGACGCAGGGTAGCCGTTCTCTGGGAGTCGGCATCAAACCCGGGGGAATCGATAACAATCCGGCCACGTAACTTTTCACTGGGACTGGTTTTCAGCTGCAGATAG